>QHPP01000268.1 GCA_003219125.1 Verrucomicrobiota bacterium | reverse complement strand
GCCTCGCAAATTCGCGCCAGCCACCGAAAACACGTTGATGGTTTTCACGAGGCTGTGCGAGTTGTTGATGTCGTGGACGGTAATGGTGCCATCGTTGTGGGCCGCATAAATAAACTGCCCATTCATCGCGGACTCGCTAATAGTGAGGAGGAAGTTCTGCTGCATATCGGGCTGAATGCCGTTAGATGCGCTAATAGTAATTGGGTAGCTCCCGCCGGAGCCCAACGCTGGCGTTCCGGCGATTGTCGCAGTCCCATCAGCATTGGCCGTGAAGAAAACTCCTCCCGACAACACACCCGTCTTTGTGATAACGGGCGAACTTGTGGAGGTAATGGTAAATGTTCCGGGTACGCCGACGGTGAAGGTCACGCTATTTCCGCTGGTAATCTGTGGAGTGGCTGGGGTTTGTGCGAAGATAGCTAAGCCCGTCGTCGCCAGTAGTAGGACCAGCAGGGCCGAATTGCGTTGCACAGCACAGGAAAATAACATCAGCATTTTCATAGAACCGATCAAAGCGTGTCGGTATCGGTAGCGTTGTTATTGGCTGGGATAGGATCGGTCACTCCGTTGGGCACCGTCACCGTTGCTGTGTTGGAAATGGAGCCGGTTGCAGATGCGCTGATCGTGCCGGTCGCTTTGTAAGTGATTTTGCTGCCCGATGGCATTTTAACGGTGTTATTAATGTTGCCGCTGCCGCTGGCACTGAAGCCCGAAGCGCCACCGGTCTGGGTGGCGGTATAGGTCACTCCAGTAAACGTGCTCGGGAAACTATCGTTAATCACGGCACCAGTGACATTGCTCGGGCCGATGTTGGTCACGGCGATCGTGTAAGTGTTCTTTTGACCAGCTACCGCCGTGGTCTTGTTATCATTTACCGTGACCTTGAGATCGGCCTTGAATGTGATGGTGTCAGTGTCAGTGGCGCTATTGTTAGCGGAGTTCGGATCGTTGGCTCCGCTCGGAGGAGTGACGGTAGCAGTGTTGGAGAGAGTGCCACCGGCGGAGGGACTCACTTTTCCGATCGCCTTATAGGTAACAGAGCTACTAGCAGGTAATGTCACCGTGTTATTGATGTTGCCGGTTCCGCTGGCGGTGAATCCTGAAGCCCCATTAGTCGCGGTAGCGGTAAACGTCACCGCCGTGAAGATAGCGGGGAAATTATCCACCACCGTCGCGCCAGTAACACTGCTCGGACCGGCATTGGTTACCTTGATCGTGTAAGTATCTTTCTGCCCAGCAGCAACCGTGGTCTTAGAATCCGTCACGGTGACTTTGAGATCACTCGACGCGGTGATGGTGGTGCTCTCGGTCGAAGAGTTATTAGATGCGTTGGTATCTGGTTCGTTAGCAGCCACGTTTACGCTGTTCGCAATGTTGCCCGGCGTTGTTGGCTTAACAATGAGCGTAATGGTCGCTGTTGTCCCGCCTGCCAAGCTCGGGATGCGACAGGCAACGGTAGTTCCAGAGCGAGTGCAGCTGCCTCGGGTAGAACTCGCCGAAACAAAGGTCACGGCGGCAGGCATCGTATCAGTAACGACAACGCCTGTCGCCAACGGTGCGCTGTTGTTTGTGACCCGTATTGTATAAACCAGCTGACTGCCAGCTGGAGAGGGATCGGCTGAATCGCTTTGAAGCAGCGATAAGTCAATGTTGGGTGGCGGGCCTTCCACGAGTGGATACACAGCTCCGCCATTGTAATCGCTTATCCACAACCGGCCGCTTTCGTCCTCGCTGAACCCGATTATCGAGAGCGTCGTATCATATAAAAGAGCGTTTTGCCACGTGCCACCGGTTTGCTGGAGACCCCAAAGACGGCCGCTGCACCAGTCCCCGTAAAAATAAATTCCCTGGAAGCTCGGATGGAGGGCAGAACGGTAAACCATCCCACCGGTGATTGAACAGCCCAGCGAATGATCGAATTCGGCTACCGGCAGGGTAAGACTGGTCGTATCGCAGCCTGTGGGAGGACTAAAACAGAGGCTACCCTCCATAATGTTCCAGCCGTAGTTAACGCCACCCGGGCTGCCGGCCGGTTGAAAATCTACTTCTTCGCGCGTCGACTGTCCCACATCGGCAATATAAAAATCCCCCGTTTGACGATCGAAGGAGGAACTCCAGGGATTGCGCACCCCGAGTGCCCAGATCTCGCCGCGGGCGTTTGCAGTATTAGCGTAAGGATTGCTCGGCGGAATCGTATAGGTTGCAGGATTACCCGTTTCCACGTCGATTCTCATAATCTTTCCGCGCAGAACGCTTACGTCTTGTCCTAGCCCATTCGGGCTTCCGCCTGAGCCGGTGCCGATCCCAAAATAGAGATAACCGTCGAGCGGACCGAAAGCGAGTTCGCCTCCCCAATGGTCCGAGAAAGGCTCCTCAGTAAGAAGGATTTCTTCTGAATCCGCATCGGCGACATCGGGATTTGCGGTGACGTGATAGCGCGCCACGACGACAATGCCATCGCAAACTCCGCTGCATCCGGCAGGGGGAACGACGTAGTTGACATAAAAATGCTGCTTGTTAGCAAAGTTAGGTGGAAAAGCCACGCTTAGGAGCCCTTGACTCCCTACGACATTTCCGAGCCTGGCGGTGATGTCCAGAAATGGCGTGACGAGCAGTGCGCCATTCTTGATAATTCGGATACGGCCTGGTTGTTCGACGACAAACAATCGTCCGCTACCGTCGCGAGCTGAGGCTAAATGCGTCGGATGAATAAACCCGTCGATCGGTTGAGAGAAGGAAACTTGCGGCCAGCTTTGCGCCGCGGCGGGTCCCGCGGATATAAAAATCAGTGCCGCGCTAGTTGCGGCGGTTGTTTGTCCGACGTTGATAGAAAGCTGTCTGAGTTTTTTCCCAGTAGTAGTAGTAGTTGCTGCTACCCCTAACCGGTCGCTGCGGTTGCGAACCGCCTTCACGGTTGGATAGCGTGACCAAAACCACTCCAACTGCAAGCGAAATTAGCGAGCCAACGCGAAGGCATCACTCTATCGGCGGTCTGGGTAGAGGTCAGAGGAATGACGAATGACCCGCCTTCACCAAGTTACGGCGCGGCAGGCGAATGACGAATGAATGACGAAATGAGACGCCGGTCGTGGGCGGGCGGGGGCAAGGAGCAGGGAGCAGGGAGCGAGGGCGCAATCGGTCCGAGCTTCTCTCGCCACGGCGAATCCGTGTCGCCGCGGCGACCGGATCGGTTAACTGTTGTCGGTTAGATGTGAAGCGACGGGGTCAAATCTTAACTCCGAAAGTTTTCGCGAGCGGGCTTTTGACATTTGGGCGCGTCCAGCGTGTCGCGAGTTATTAGTTATCGGTCATTGGTGAGTGAGCAGTCGAAGCCCCGGCGATCCCGTTCGGCTTCGCTCAGGGCCGGCTCCGAGCGCCGCTAGATTCCGGCCACAAAGCCGCACGACTGAGGAATGCGTGCGGCTTTCGGACGGTTTCCCAGTCTGCGCTGAGGTCAGTCTAAAACGACAACGTGATCAATCACACGCTGATGACCGACGTTTGTGTAGTAAACACGCACGCGGGTGCCCGGTTTCACCGCCGTTTTGACTGTATCTCCCCGTTTGTCCACAACGTTACCACGCGCGTTGAGAACATATTCGCCTGGCTTATTCGATTTGTCCTCGCGAATAACAAGGGTTCTGGCCGGTTGATAATTTGCCGCCGACCCCTCCTGGGTTTCTGTGACGATCCTACCAGTTACCGTTATCGTTTCGGTAGTGGTTGTAGTTTGTCTTTTAGTCTGTGCGAACGCCAGCGGCGCAAACAGTGCGCAGCAGGCGAGAGCGATAATTGTTTTTTTCATACGATGCCTCCCCGTTGAGTTTTATTGCTGTCGATAATAGACCCCGTTAGACGGCGTTTCAAACAGTTTGCCCTGTCACAGATAGGCGTTTTAGTTATCAGTCAATCAGTTATCTGTTAACGGGATGCGGTTTGAGATAAGAGATCGGAGGTCAGCCGGCCGCCGTCCAAAGAAATAAGCCTTAGAGACCGCGATATATTTCTCGCCGATGGCCGATCGCTAGCAGATGAATCTTATTCTGCTCCAAGTCGAAGGTATAAATGATTCGATAGTCGCCAACGCGTGCACGAAAACGGCTTGATCCTTTCAGCCGATGGTGCGGAAAAGAAGCAAGGCGCAAGCCGATCTCATCAATTTGCGCTTCAACGCGCGTGCGAAGCGCTGGTCTCAGTTTAAGAAAGACGGCGTCAAAGCTCGGGTAATAAACCTGAGTCGCCGCGCTCACGAACCATCGGGCTCACGCACCCGTGCGCTTTTCCCTTCGGCCATGTCGCGCTCGGCATGCTGGATTGAGCGTTCGAATTCGGGTGTGAATTCCAGCTCGTCTTCGATCATATCGTCCAGCCATTCGCGAATCTGACGAAGCTCTGCCTGCGAAAGTTTCCGCAGTTCCGCTTCCATTTGTTCGACTTTGCTCACGCGCAATGATTGAATGGATTCTTCTTGACTTCAAGCGCGACCCGTAACGCAATCCCGCGGCCGCCGGGTCCGAGGGCCGGGTTTTCTACCGAAATCTCCAGCTGTTGACTCCTTCGCTCGCGCTCAGTCGAATTCTCGCTCCGGCGCTTCGCCCCGTCTGTCTCGCTGGCTTCCCAGGGCGCGACGCGAAGCCTATGGCTCCTTTCTGTTCGACAAGGGAACTTATTCGCCCCAGATTTGGCCATTCCCACTATGCCAGCGGAACCGCAAAAACCCAGTCTGTATGAACGACTCGGTGGGATTTACAGCATTTCCTGCGTGGTCGACGATCTTATCGACCGGGTCATGACAGATGCCCGGCTCAATGCCAACCCGGCGGTAAACGAGGCCCACCATAAAGTTCCGCCACCAGGCTTTAAGTATCTCGTCACCGAAATGGTAGGTTGGGCAAGTGGCGGACCGCAGGTGTATACCGGCCGCCCGATGCGCGAGTCGCACGAACATCTGAAGATTACGCCAAAAGAGTGGGAGGCTTTCATGGATGATCTTCAGCAGTCACTCGACAGATTTAACGTTCCTTCTGCCGAACAGGCGGAGTTGAAGGCGATTGTGCAGAGCACCTATGGCGACATCGTTATCGGCAAAGATGAAGCGCCTGAAACGGCTTCAGCTGCGAGTTAGGTGCGGTCAGCGCCCCTGAATAGCTTTAGGACGACCCAACCAGTTTGCAATCGGGGCAGTCCTCACACACGAGCGGCGCTCGTGAGTTATCAGTTAAAAGTTATCTGTTACCCAGTAATTGAACCTCCAAAATACTGAACGAATAGGGGCAGCCAACAAATCCTGACAGCGGTGGTGAGGATTCAGTGGCCGCCGGTGACGGTGTAGCCTTGATTTCGCAAATCCTCCGCCAAATCCCTTTCCATTTGCATCGCTGCCTCATAGGGCATGGGGGTTGAGATGCTCGTAAAGCTCCGGCAGTAATCGGTCACCGTACCTTTTCGCGCCCCAGGAAGATTTGTGGCCGTTCTTGTGGTTCAGAAATCGTTGATCGACGGTTAATCCAGTCATTCCCACGTAAACGCAGGGTCTCGAGCTATCGCGCTTTGGATTCTGTTGCAGTACCTTTGAATGTCTGGCAGCATCGGGCTTAAGAAGGATGACGTAAACGTTATGCCGTGCGCCTTTCGACTTTGCGATCACGCTGCTTCTTAAAAGCAACTCGCCTGCCAGGGAATCGTGGGCAAAGAAAACCTCACCGTCCTATAGAAGCTAGGAGGTCGGAGCTGGGAGCCAACTCCTGAAAACACTGAAAAACTAAAACGCTGAGATGCTGAGAACGGACGACAGAGCGTGATCAGTGATCGGTGAGAGGACAGAGGAGGGCGGAATCTCCTAACGAACCAAAGCTGGTTGCTGCTTGGCAGCACCCGCCTGCTTCTATCTCGGCGCCGCGTTGGCGGCTAAAGCCTGTTGCTTTTTCTTCTGAGCCGCGCTGTCAGCTCTCGCCTTTTGCTGTGCTTTGTGCTTCTGATTCGCTCTCGGAGATTTATCGCCCATGATTAGAAAGGCTCGTCGTGCAATCCGTAAAGTCAACGTGGGGTTGCAGAGCCAGTTCCGACCCACTGCTCGGCGCAAATATCCCTAGAAACCGCGGGCTTTGCTTGCGGCACGCCGCACCGGCGCGTGATGCGCCATCTGTTTGTTTTGTTTTCTGGATACGTTCTCCGGCCGCGTGGTGTCGCGATTAGGGATTGAACGATTACCCTTGAAATTAGCTTTGAGTTTTTCTTTGCGCATACGAGTTCCCCCCCCGCTTTTTACAGCACGGTAGATGCAAAAGCAGAACGCGTCGTGACTTTTCTGGGAGGAGGCAAAAAGCGCGAACCTGCGAATCCGCTGCGTAAAATCCCGAAAGGTCGGGCCACATAACCAGAGGTCAGAAGTCGGAGGGCAGAAGTCAGTCGGAACGTAGTTCGCCGAAATCGCTTCTGATCCGAAGCATTAGCTCGGTGTAAATTGTGAAATTAAAAGCAGCCTTCCTTCCAGCATTGTGACAGGTCAATAAGGAACGTGCCCGCGCGATTAAGATTTAATACCATTAGGAATTGGCATTTGCGGCTGTAGCTTGTCGCGCTCATTGAAAGGGAAATGGAACCGGCAGCCAGACAAAGGAGCGCGATTTATTTTAAGCGCCACAAAGCCTCGAAACGTCGAGCTGTGCTTTTCCGGCACCTTCGAGCATCAGCGACAAATCAGGTCTGCGATCTTAAGCAGCTGACGCTCGGCCACGCTTACATCACGCAGGAGCTTTCCTCAGGACAACGGTTGTTGAAAGGGTTCGCATCTTAGAATTGCGCGGCGGTGCAATCCGCGGCGTGCTTAGAGGTATTGCTTCGCAAGTTGTAATGAGCAAACAAAACGCATTCCGATCTTCTGATCAGGAAGTTATGCGACATCTTTCGCGCTCGCAGATTTTCAAAGATTACGAGCGGGCTTTTAGCGAAGCGATGGGTTTGCCACTCAATATCCGAGGGCGCGATTCGTGGTCGCCGTCACATCATGGAAAAGAGGATCACGACTCGTTCGCTTCAATTCTGGCTCGCTTCAACAAGGCGCGCTCCGCCTGCCTAAGGGCCCAAACCGATGCATCTCGCGAACCGAAATCGACAACACGCACCGTGACCTGGTTTGCGGGCCTCTCCGAAAGTGCCGTGCCAGTGTATGCGGGGGATCGCATCCTCGGTTTTCTTGAGACGGGCGAGGTGATGCTCAAGAACCCGACGAAGAAGCAATTCGCGAGCATTACTCGACAGCTCCGCGCGTGGGGCTACAAGGCGGATTGGAAGCAACTGGAGCGGGCTTATTTTAGATCGTGCGTTTTATCACCGGTCAGGTATCGGGCGATGTTGCGGCTCTTGAATATTTTTGCGGAACACCTTTCCATTTTGTCGAATCAACTGGTGGTCCGGCACGAGAAAGGGGAGTCAACCAATATGGCGCGAGCACGGCAATTCATCGAGAAACATCAGGCGGAACCGCTCTCCCTGGCGCGCGTAGCCCAGGCGGCAAATATCAGCCGGCATTACTTTTGCAAGATGTTCAAGAAAGCGACGGGAATGAATTTCATCGACTATCTCTCGAGAGTCCGAGTAGAGAGATCGAAGACACTTTTGCTCAATCCCAACTCCCGCATTAGCGAAGCTGCCTTCGCCAGCGGGTTTCAGTCGATGACGAACTTCAATCGCGCTTTTAGGCGAATTGTAGGTCGCTCTCCAACGCAATTTCGCGAATCGTTTCCGAAGCTACGGCGCTTGGCTTAGGGATAACCGGTTCTGATATTTCGGTCCGATGAAGGGTAACACGGAGTTGGTCGAGAAATTTCGCTGAGTCTCGCAGAGTAATCCGACCCATCTCTCCTGACATTGCAAAATAAAGATCAGCTGCAGCTGCCTTCATAACTGTCTTGTTGTATGTTGATACTTACTACTGCGGAAATCGCCGCTTTACACCGAGGCTAGCGCGCGGAACTCTCCGCACGCCCGCCGTCAGTGCTAGCGCATTACTGCACTTTAACTTGGAGAGCCTTTGTTTTTGCTATCTCCGTTGTCGGGAGATGCACCTTCAGAACTCCGTCGCGGAATTCCGCCGTCACTTTCTTGCTATCGGTATCTTCGGGCAGCGTAAAGCTGCGTCGGAAGCTACCGTAGGAGCGCTCGACGCGATGGAATTTCCTTTCCTGATCTTCCTTTTCGCTCTTGCGTTCCCCGGAAACGCAGAGGATGCCGTCTTCGACTGTTACCCTCAGGTCATCCTTCTTTATTTCAGGCAAGTCAGCTTTGAGCAAATACTCGTGTTCGTCCTGACTGATATCAACCTCCGGTGACCAATCTGCTACCGCCAGGCTGTGGGTCTCGCCAGTGCCCCTTCTTGTCGGAAATCCGCCCAAGAAACGAGTCATGCGATTTTGCGCTTCCTCCATCTCTCTGAGCTGATTCCATGTGATTAGTGTGTTCATTTTATCTGTACCTTTCTGCAGTGAACTAAAGCCATCGTCATCCATCATGCGCTCCGTTTATTGTCAGACTCGGCGCTGATCTTGTGCACGCTGATAAAACCAGAGGACAGAGGTCGGAGTTCAGAGATCAGGCGCCAGCAGTCACCTGGCAGAGGTCAGAAAAAGCGAAAGCCGTCCTTGTCCGGTTCGAAAAACGGGCAGGGCCGCCTTCCTGGGTTTCCAAGAAGGCAGCACCGTCCCGGGAGCGGATTATTTCAGCGTGATCTCGCGCATGGTCTTGCCACCCATGATCTCGCGAATTTCCAAACGCTTGACAGCCAGTTGACGTTGCTGGTCTTCAGTGCCGATCGTTTTGGCGGCGATGGGATCTGTCTTGTCGCGCAGGCCATCTAATGCGGCCATGTTAGGATATTCCACCATAAGCAGAATATCGTAATCCTGCTGGGTAGCTGCATCACCGGCTAGAATTTTGTAATCGGTAATGAGGCCTTGTCGCTTTGCTTCGTCATTAGTCGATTTAAATATCTTGGCCAGAGCTTTGAGATAATCATCGCTCATGCCGGGCTTTGTCTTGACCATCGTTATTTGCCAGACTCCACCTTCCGTGTAAGGCGCAGTGCTTTGGGTCGTGGTGGTGGTGGTCACCGCTGCCGTCGCTGAATTTTGCGCGGAACAGACGCTGACCGCGGCCGCGGCAATTATTAGCGTGGCCGTGAATATTTTCGTGAACTTCATCTTAGTTGTCTTTCTTGTTTGTTGGTTATACCCAGGCCGCTTGGAACTGATATCCTCCCGTAGCGAAACTTCCGCTTGGAAGGAATTCGCGCAGGCTGAGTCGGGCTCCCATTAGGACCTGGAGATGGCGTTAAGCGGTGTCTCAGCGAAGGTCCAGCCCCACGAACTTGTTAAGCTCGGCTAAAGATGCGTTGAAACGTCGAGTGACGTAATCAACTACCTCTATAGACCATGCCCGCCGCTAAGCAAGCAGTTTCGCTTTTCTGACTAAACTTACAAGTAGAGTTACCAGTCTGCTTCGATCTAAATATCATTAGCTAATTGTGATTTCGGCTGTAGCTTGCGAGGTAAGCAATCGCAGCGTCGACCGACCGCGCCGGTGCCGGCCTTTCCTCTTCTGCGCAAACTGAGAAGTTCATATGATTACTCCAATACTTAGAGGCAAAGATGCGATCGCCACCTGGCTTATCGATGTGGCCGGGAACGTGGCGATTTCAATTTCGGATCTTGCTCTGTTAAGGCGGATCCAAAGCCTGATCATTCCAGCTTTTGTCAGCACGGAAGAAGCAATGGTATGGGGTAGCCATCTCAACCCCGAGCAACGCGCAACGCTGCTGGACATACATCGGAGCGTGAGCAATGCCGCGCGGGCCGAGGCCAATCCTCAACGCATGGTCAACCTCGCAACGCAGTCGCAACTGATGCGCGAAGCAGCCGAAGCAGCACCTTTCGATGGTCATATCAGACAGTGGTGGGGTGATTTACAGGTCTAACCAGCCGCGACCGTACGGCCGATGCGTGGTCCAACCTCCGCTGAAAGCCTAATGGCTTAACGACACGCTGATCCTGGCAATATTTGCTGCCCGCGGAACAGCTAGTTCCCGCAACGTTTTTTCGGTAGCTGCCTGGGTGAGACGGTGCCGGCACACCACCGGAAAGATCGCGTTGGCGATTTCTGCGTCGCGCATTATTTGGCGAAACTCAATGTTGTGCATTTGGTAGGGCGATAAGAATTAGAGGTCAGGAGGTTGAGAACGGAAGATAGAGATAGTTAACGGCCGTTGTCGGATTGAAATCGGTGCGAGACGTGAGAGTCGGCGAAAGTGCGGCGGCGCACGTCGGTTGGTTGAATTCTGGCGGCGGCGGCAAAGTTGCGAAAAGCTTCAGACCGGCATTGGGTGTTTCTGCGGTGAGCCAGGTAAAGTGTGCCGCGCTGAGATAATGTTCGTGTTAATTCCATATTTTATCCGATCCGGGGAAGAGAGCGTTGCGTAACTGGGAAGAATCTACAGCAGAAATGCGCGTTCCCTAATTCTTTCGAAGAGGTTGAGAGGTGACGGTTGATAGTTGAGAGAGGAGATGGGCGGGGGCGTATCTGGGATACATTTCGGGGGGCAGACGGGGTCGCGTCTTAATATTTAACATTTGAAGACAGCCAGCGAAACTTGTCGCTAATTATCTAATAAGTGAGCCCTCGAGAGCAGACATTGCCACCGAAAATCCAGATAGAATGAAGTCGTGGTGAACAGATTGGAAAATCTCTACCTCTGTTCACTAAAACTGGAATCGAAAACGAGGTATCGGCTCCATTCGCGGAGCAGGGCGAGGGTTGACTAGCTGTTGGCCGTACCGCCCTTGCCACGTCCAGTCTTCTGCTGCAGCTCCTCGATCTTTTTCGAAGCTTCCGCTTTGGTTCAAGTTTCGTTGAATTCTTCGCCGGCTTCGCGGCAGAGCGTCTGGAGATAAGAGCGCTGCGGGCCGGTCATCGGCTCATCTTTTGTTACCCACTCGTCGGGATCTTTCTTCGGATTGAGTGACGCGGGCGGCACATCTGGCGGAACATCATCGGGTTTCATCAGAGGCAGATTCGTGCCCGCTCCCGCCGGTGGACTTGCTGGACTAAGGAGCAGGAAGCAAGGAGCAAGAAGCGAAGAGGGTGATCTGTGAACGGTGATCGGTGATCAGTAAGAGGTCGGAGGTCGGCCGCCTTCGCACGAGGTTAGGGCGAGAGACAGGACAGGGGACGGGCGTGAGAAGTGAGAAGTCCAGGAGTCAGTCGGAAGGCAGTTTGCCGAAATCGTCGCTGACTTGAAGCCTTGAATCGGTTATTCATCTCTGTTGAAGCGCACGTTAGCGGTGTTGAATGAGCTCGAAAAGGAGGGCGTCTTCACCCGTTACGCGATCGGCGACGCGATGGGCGCGACCTTCTATGTTGAGCCGTTGCTGACCTTCGATCTCCATGTCTTTGTTGTTCTGCCGCAGACTGAGAGTGGTTTGCTCCCTCTCGCTCCTCTGTATGAAGCGCTGCGCGGCCGCGGCTATTTAAAGGAGGGAGGGGAATGCGCGTTGATAGAAGGCGTGCCGGTACAATTCCTTCCCGCCTATAATACTTTGCTGGAGGAGCTCTGAAAGAGGCGCAACAGATCGTGTATGACAGAGCGTGATCAGTGAGAAGTGATCGGTGAGAAGTCAGGCGCAGAGAGCAGAGAGCAGAGAGCAGACGTCAGCGATCAGAGGTCAGAACCGGGAAAATGACGAAGGACGAATGACGAAAGAATGACGAAACACGAATGAAGAACTCATGCTCATGCTCATGCTCATAATCGTAGTCGGTTATCGAGGGATGAGGCCAGAGATGTCAGTATGCCTTGCTAAGGCGACCCGCTGGTGCCTGCCACGGAACTTCGAAATTGCTCAAAGCTGCCGTCGAAGAACGATACGTTATGAAACGCCTCGTTCGCAATAGCTTGGGCAACGGCCCGTGCCTCTTCTACTGTTTTCCCGAAGACTATAATGCGTGTGTTGTGATCCTCCATAGGTAGACGCCCATCATCCTTCGCCGCCTTAACCTCACCTACGTCCTTGCCTTCCTTGACTAAGTTACGGGGCACATTCTTCGCGCTCGCAACACTCCCCCCTTTGAACTCAGCCGCATCTCTAACATCAATAAATACCGCAGTGCGGTCATTCTCGACCACATGTTGGATTCCAGCTGGCCCTATCTGCGTCACTCCACCAAGCGCTCGCCAGATCGGAATACCGAGTTGATACCTGCGGACGTTCGTGTAACCGGCCTCCAATAGTTCCGCCGCCAGTCGTTTGCTCTTCCCACAAAAAGGCCCGTTGCAGTAGAGAACTATCGCAGCTCCTTTATCGCCTTTCAGTACACGACCGATTTCGGTTATATCCGAAACATAGAATGACATTGAGACGCCCGGTTTGGCGGAAACATTCACTGCGCCGGGGATATGACTGATGGCATATTCCTTAAAGGGACGTGCGTCAAAGACGACGGCACCTTTCTCTGCAAGAATCTTCCGAAGTTCTACCGTTGAGGTCTCCTTTGTTTTCTGATCGGACTCCATCAGCGTAGCCTGATATACGCTGGCGACGGACTGACCATTGGCGGGCTCGGCATAAGCTGCGAGCATCAATATGGACGAGCAGCACAAGCGATTAAGTAGGAACATTTTTCTTCTCAATGAAGTGCTCTATTTCCGTGAGCAAATTCCATAAGCTCGTCTAAGGAGCTATTAATGAGCTACCCCGCGCGAAAGCGAGCTTATTTGTAGGGCAGATCGTCTCGGTGTTGTCACCGAAGGTGAATTTGTAATGGTCATTCTCGCCTTGATCGACCTTATACGTGAGGCCATTGAGCTGGCTCTTGTCCGGATTGAACTTCCACTTGCCGACAAAGGAATTGTCGTCCGCGAACGCGACGGGCGCAGCAGCGCACAGGCGGAGGCCGGTGATAGCCCACGAGCGTGGCGATGGGCAATCGGACGGCGGATTTGTGTTGACGGAGTTCTCCGTTGCGCCGCATCTTTTTTAGTCACACCGACTTAATCAAGAGCCGGTTAAACTTAGAAAGTAAAAACCAGCAATGAAAAGACTCGTAACGCTTACCGCCTGCGCGGCGCTAGCAACGATAGGCGCAGGGCTGGTGCGAGCACAAAGCGACGCACCGTACACAGAAGGTCCGGTCTGGGCCATCACAATGGTGAAAACAAAGCCTGGCATGGGCGATGATTACCTCAAAACTCTGGCCAAGATATACAAGTCCACGAATGATGAGATGAAAAAGCAGGACCTTATCATGGACTACAAAGTTCTTCTCGGAACCGATGCGACCCCACAGGACTTCGATATCCTGCTCATGGTGGAATTCAAAAACATGGCCGCGTTCGATAACTTGCGGGAAAAAGCCGATCCTATCGCTGACAAAATCCTCGGAAGCCAGGAGGTTCAGCGTCAGGGTGCGGTCAAAAGGATGGAGATCCGGGAGATCATGGGCAACAAGCTCATGCGCGAGGTCACTTTGAAGTAGCGCATCTGGGGGCGCGGCAGGTTCAGTGGGGCTGTGGCTTTGGCGTAACCAGCGGTAGAAGGGGAACTGACCGGATCGGACGTCAGAGATCAGAGAACAAAGATCAGAGGTCGGAGGCCAGACGAGTGCAAGCCTCGCAGTTATTCGCCCCGCTTCCGGCTCAGAGAGCTATGGCTACATCAATCCTCGGTTTTCCACTTTCTG
>QHPP01000035.1 GCA_003219125.1 Verrucomicrobiota bacterium | reverse complement strand
TGAAAATCGGCGATACCATTACCGACGCGCGCAATTCCGCGCGCGAGCCGTTGCCCGGTTTCCAAGAAATCCACCCGATGGTTTTCAGCGGAATTTATCCGATCAACACCGGCGACTTTGAACATTTGAAAACCGCCATCGGCAAACTGCGATTGAACGATTCGGCTTTCATTTACACCCCGGAAAGTTCTGTTGCGCTCGGATTTGGGTTTCGCTGCGGTTTTCTCGGGCTCCTGCACATGGAAATTATTCAGGAGCGATTGCGTCGCGAATACAACATGGACATCATCGCGACCAGCCCGAGCGTTGTTTACGAAATCGAAACGACGCGGGGCGAGACCGTGCTCATCGATAATCCCGCGCACCTGCCCGATCCGAGTCTGATCGAGGAAATTCGGGAACCGATTGTGAAAGCCTACGTGCTTTGCCCGAACGAGAACATCGGGGACATCCTCCAGCTCATCCTGGAAAAGCGTGGGCAGATGGACCACACCGAAACGCTGGATGCGCGCCGGGTAATGTTGCACTGCGAATTGCCGCTCAACGAAATTCTGGTGGATTTTAACGATAAGATTAAATCGATCACCCGCGGTTATGGCTCAATGGATTACGAGCATTCCGGTTATCGCGCGGCGAGACTAGTGAAGCTCGATCTGCTGGTGAACGGCGAACCAGTCGATGCTTTCTCGACCATCGTGCACAAAGACCGGGCAGAGGGAAGGGGACGACAGCTGGCAGCGAAACTGAAAGAAGTAATTCCTCGCCAGCTTTACCAGGTTGCAATCCAGGCAGCGATCGGTGGCAAAATCATCGCGCGCGAAAGCGTTTCGGCATTGCGCAAAAACGTGACGGCAAAATGTTACGGCGGCGATATTACACGAAAGCGCAAACTCCTGGAGAAACAGAAGGAAGGAAAAAAGCGGATGAAAAGCATCGGTCGCATCAATATTCCGCAGGAAGCATTTATTGAAGTACTGAAGGCGCAGTGATTCGCTCCGTCATCCCGAGCGAAAGTCGAGGGATCTGCTGCGCTAGCTTAAAGATAATTTGAACGAGATTCCTCGACTAGGCTCGGGACGACCGGGGGCAAAGTCGAAGCGGCTCCCTTGGTAATCCTTTAACTTTTAACGTTGGCTTGCGACGGCATCAGGAAAACTGCCGCGCAAAAAAACGCGAAGATCGCGACCGCGCCGGTCCATTCCCAAAAGCCGAGATGCCAGAAAACGGAATGCCGCAGAGCGTTCCGAATCGAACCGGCCCACCACGGTTCCAACCGGGTCAGCAGCAACAGCGCTTCACTGCCCAACAATCCGATTAGCGGCAGCACGGTCACGAGTGACCAAATCCAAAACAGGGTGGCGGCGGTCGAGTTTTGAGCGCGGCCATTCCATGCGCACCAGCACCCACACAACATCGCCACTGCGAAACATCCGGCGGCGGTTCGGCCTAGAAGTTCGTGTAGTCGTCGAATTTCGAATGTCTCGTGGACATGCTGCGGGACAACAAAACAAGCACTAATCAGCGCAACGATTCCGACGGTAAACGCGGCCGCGCTCATTTTGGCCATGCGTGGTGCGATCGATTGCAGGTGTCGGCGCAAGTGTTCGGCAAATGGCAGCATCAAGACGGCTGTGAGAGCGAGGCCCGAGGCGGCGAGCCAATAGTGGCGAGGGTTATCACGTGGAGAAAGCAAGCTGGAGATCACCCGGTAACGCCAATCGTAATTGTCTGGGAACATCCACGCACTCAGGCTCAGGGTTCCGAAAAAAGACAAGAAAATGAGGGCCAGCAATAGAACCAACGTCGATCTTCGATAGAACATCGGTGACAAAAGGATCGCACTACGCAATGAGCCCCGCAATTTGCTGAAATCCGGGAGGCGATTCGGATTTGCAAAGCGTCATGATCGAGTAGCTTTCGCCGCATGTTTCGGTCGCGCTCCATCAAACATGCTCGGCTGCTTATTCGCCATGCGGAGAAACTGATGCGCTACCGGTGCGACGTCCTGAGCGAGACCGCCCTGGCTGATATTCGCCACCAAATCGAGGCACTCGAGCGCTCCATCAAGGAACGAGACCTGCCTGGGGTGCGGGAAAATTCCGAACGCCTGGACGCGCTGGTAGCAGAGCATTCCCCTTCCCATCGCGAAGCGGGGTGGAGAGAAAACTGCGAAGTCATCCTGGTGGCAATTGTGGTGGCGGTCGGCGTGCGTTCCTACTTCATCCAGCCGTTTAAGATTCCAACCGGCTCGATGCAACCAACCCTTAATGGGATCATTGGCCATCCCCGGACCGAGCCGGCTCCCAATATTTTGCAGCAGATCGCCGAATTCTTCATTCTCGGGCGCAACTATATCAACGTGGTTGCGCCGGAAGATGAAAGTGTCCGGCAAATCGTGGAGCAAAAGTACCTGTTCTTCTTCACCTGGTCGCGAATTATTACCGACCGCGGGACACATCGGGTCTATGCTCCGGAGGCTACCTTGGCACATGATTTCCAGGTGGCGCCGGGTGCTCGTTACCAGCGTGGACAGATTATTGCGCGCGGCGCAATCGATACTGGTGATCAGGTATTCGTGGATAAGTTCAGTTATAATTTCGCGAAACCACACCGGGGTGACGTTTTTGTTTTCCGAACCAAGCACATCCCCATGATCCCGGAGGATCCGCAGACGGGTGCGCCTTACTTTATCAAGCGCCTGGTTGGTTTGCCGGGGGACACTCTTCGGATCAGCCCGCCTTTGCTTTATGTGAATGGCGAGCCGCCGCAGCGATTCGGATTTCAGCGAGTGATGCAGGCGAAACCGCCCTATCGCGGCTATACCCTGGGCCGCCAATATCTGGGCAGGCCTGATCAAAATTTCACTGTCCCCTCTCACAGTTACTTTGCCATGGGCGACAACAGTTACTTCAGCTACGACAGCCGCTATTGGGGACCAGTGCCAGAGGAGAATCTGGTTGGGCGTGGGCTGTGGGTCTACTGGCCGTTTAACCAGCACTGGGGATTGATCCGCTAAGGCGGAACCGGAGTAACGGGGTAATGGAGTAGTGATCCAACCGACACAGTGATGATGGATAGTTTCATTACTCCATCAATCCATTACTCCATTACTCCATTCCTTCACTCCTTCGCTCCGTCGCACATCTACCCGCTCCTTGGTTTGCTCGCTGGCTATCTTCTGGTCATGCTGGCCAATCCAGTCAGGCTGGCATTGCGCGATGGGTTTCGCTCCATTGCGCGTTACGAACGTATTTGGCTTACTTTCGCGCTTCTCGGCTTCGCCTACTTTGTTTTTCAATTCGTTGCCTTTAGTTCAGTCCCGCGCCCCTCCGAAATCGATTTCGCGGAAATCATTTCTATTGCTAACTGGAATTGGTCGCCGCTTTCGGACGTCTGGCGCGAAGTCCCGCTCCCGACCATTGAAAGTGTGGCCGGCATTTTCGATAATGCTACTACCACTTATCCGCTCTCCGCGCTCGCTGCTGTCCTATTTATCGTTAATTGGCGGGGATTACATCGCACTTTTTGCCGCGCCTTATTCAAACTTTACCATTGGTGGAGCATTCCGATCTATTTCGTTTTCCTCGTCAGCACTCTGGCGGCGCTCCTGAAGCCGCTCGTCTATTGGCGGCTGCCGAATTGGAACAACGAAGTCTCTACCGCGCACCTTTTGAAAGTCTCCGCCTCGATCGATGCGCTCTCGTTCATTTTCGAATACCTGGCCGGAGTTTATATTCAAGTTTACCTCATCACCGTCTGTCTGGCCTGGATCAAAGGGTTGAGTTTTCGCGAAGGCGCTCTTTTTGCCTTTGCCATGCGCAGATTCAGTTACGTCTTGGAATGGGCCGGTATTGTTGTTGTCGTCAGCATGCTGGTGCTGCGGCTGCCAATGCTGCTCGCTTATTTTATTAACGTGCCGAATGTACTGGACTATCTTCCGCTCCAGCGCGTTTTCATCAGCGGTTTTATTCTGGCCTTTTGTTCGGTGCAAGTTTCCCTCGTCCTTCACAACGAAACTTTGCGTGAAGCCTTCCGCGCGCATCGGCAATTGCTTCGGCGCGATTTCCGGCGCCTCGCCTGGTTTTGTTTAATCTGCGGGCTTAACTTTTTCTTGATCCTGGTGGTCGATGCCATGGTGCGCAGCGCCATCGCCGACCGGACTGCAGCCATGATCGTTTGGAAATCGATTTTCGTTTTCTTGCGTGCTTTGGTTACCGGCTGGCTTCTCGCTTCCTGGGTTGTTCTCTTCCGCCAATGCGAAAGCGGGCGAATCGCGCAGGAGAATTGGATTCGTTATTGAAGGAATGAAAACCAGCGATGCCGCCGGGGAGATAACTCGC
>QHPP01000267.1 GCA_003219125.1 Verrucomicrobiota bacterium | reverse complement strand
TTTAATTTTAACGGCACGAAAGCAGCCAAAATGAGAATGAGAATGAGCATCGATTTCATAATTCGCGCTGCGAAAAGATCGCGATTGCAATGACGAGGTATCCGACAATGTAGAACGCCCCAAGTCCAAGGAGGTTCAGCAACATCAGATTAGAGAGCGAACTTCCAGCTATGATCTGGTCGCTAAGGTTAAATGCTTGCAGGTCAGGAAAAAAGAATGCGACGATGGCGAGAAAAGTACGGACCAACCAGCCGGCGGCGCGTTGATGCAGCCAATAATCGCGGGCGATCGATTCCAGATGCCCGACCAGATAAACCATCGCCATGGCGCTGATGGTGAAGATGTTTGAGGTTGCGAAGCTGGAAATGCAAAGCGTAAGCGAGACCAGAACCGCGGCCTTGGCAAAAATAAGGAGCAAGGCGGAGACAAGATCGCGATTGGCGCCGACTTGATGCACCGCAACCAGAGCGTGGTCGAGTTCATCGGAAGACGACCCGGCGAGTTGCTGCATCGTCTCGCCAACGGCGGCTCCTTCGCGCAGATGAATTACTGCGAAGCAGAGAATACTCATGGCGACGAGGGACACGGCCAATAGTCCGAGAACGCCGAAAAATTTACCGAGCACATATTCGAAACGCCGAACCGGCTTCGCCAGCACGCTGTAAATGACGCGATCTTCCAGATCCCGCGGCAATAATTGGGCGGTGGCCACGATGGCGAGCATGCTGAGGAAGAAATTGATCGCGCCGAGCGCGACATCCTTCGTCACTTGTAATTCCTGTTGGAAGGAAATTCGTGCCAGAAAAGAAGAACTAATGATGAGAACGAGAGCAAAAAGGATGAGGACATAGAAGACGCGTAACCGCGCCAGCTCGGTGAAAGTGGTGCGCGCGATTGCGGCAATGCGGCCTAGAGAAGCGCTCATTCGTCGCTGGTTTCGGTCACCTTCAGAAAAAACTGCTCGAGGGACGTTTGCGATTTGCGCCGCGCAATTACCCGGGCTTTGGCCGCCGTAATCTGCCGCTCGAGGCCATCGAGAAAATCAGGCGTCGCATTTTCCACAATGAGTTCGGCTTGATTTTCAATCGCGAGCAAGTCTTCGAGATGGCCCTCGCTCAGCAATTTGCCGCGATGCAAAATGCCGACGCGATCGCAAACTTCCTGCACCTGAGTGAGCAAATGCGATGAAAGCAAAATGGTGGTGCCACGCTCCTTCAAAGAGACAATGAGATTTTGAATGTCGCGGGAACCGGCTGGATCGACCGCAGCAGTTGGTTCGTCCAGCACGAGAATTTTCGGATGATGAATCAGCGCCTGCGCCAAGCCGATACGCTGGAGCATTCCCTTTGAGTAGGTGCCAAGGCGCGCGTCAGCCGCCCTCGCAAGCCCGACCGTTGTCAGCAATTCAGCAATGCGTGATTTGGTTTCGCGCCTGGACAATCCACTAAGCTTGGCATGAAACCGGAGGGTTTCGGCACCGCTAAGAAATTTATGGAAGTAGGCATTTTCCGGCAAAAATCCGATATCGCGACGGACCGCGACGGTGGAATTATCGCGACCAAAAATGCGCACACTTCCGCGTGTCGGCTCAATCAAGCCAAGAATAATTTTTAAGGTCGTGCTTTTACCCGAACCGTTTGGCCCAAGCAGTCCGTAGATTTCACCGGGCACGATCTCGAGATTCAAATGCTGTAAGGCCACGACCCGTCGCCGTCGAAATGGCGTGGGAAATATTTTGGTGACGTCGCTGACGCGAATAGCGGGCTCTGTCATGTTCGGATTTCAAATCCGCGCGCATCTGGCGGCGTGGCCAGTGCGTTCTCCGATTCCTTTTTAATGAGAGAGCCCAAGTCACTTTGACGAAGGCCCTCTAAAAACGCGCTCACTTCCTCGGCCTCACCGCTTACCTGTAACTCGACCCGGCCATCGGCGAGATTGCGCACCCAGCCGGTGACGTTGAATCCTTTC
>QHPP01000266.1 GCA_003219125.1 Verrucomicrobiota bacterium | reverse complement strand
TAACAATATGCCGCCTACTTAATCCGCAGCACGGCGCGCTTGTCTAGCTATGGCGAAGGCGACTGTTCTGCTCCGGGAATTGGCGTCGGCTCGGGAGCATCGTTTGGCAAGGGTTCCGGCGGAAGCAATCGCGGATCTAAGTGAAATTTCGGGTTCCGGCTGGTTTCATTGCTGACGGGCGGATTGGTCACGGCCGAAACCACCTCCGGTGGCGCAGCGCGAATCTGGCGGCGTGGCCAGAGCGTTCTCCGATTCCTTTTTAATCAGAGAGCCCAAGTCACTTTGACGAATGCCCTCTAAAAATGCGCTCACTTCCTCGGCCTCACCGCTTACCTGTAACTCGACCCGGCCATCGGCGAGATTGCGTACCCATCCGGTGACGTTGAATCCTTTCGCGATTTGCCTGACGGAATAGCGAAAACCAACCCCCTGCACCCGGCCTTCGTAAAATACCTGCACGGCTTTCATAACAATATGCCGCCTACTTAATCCGCAGCACGGCACGCTTGTCTAGCTATGGCGAAGGCGACTGTTGTGCTCCGGGAATTGGCGTCGGCTCCGGAGCATCGTTTGGCAAGGGTTCCGGCGGAAGCAATCGCGGATCTAAGTGAAATTTCGGGGTTCGGCCGGTTTCATTGCTGACGGGCGGATTGGTCACGGCCGAAACCACCTCCGGTGGCGCAGCGCGAATGTCCTGACTGGCGACATAACCCTGCTGACCATTCATGAGCTTCACCTTGCTATAACCAAACGACGGGCGAATCAGCATTACCAACGTATCCTGCGGAAGCTTCCGGTCGGGACCGCTGGCTTGTTGGGGGCCGTAAAGATAAAATTCCGCCTGCTTCACACTAACGGCATAATATTTCCCGCTGTTGGACGCGGTCGGTGCCCCCAAATCAGAGGTAGAACAGCTCGTGGCGCATACCGTCAGCAACGTAAGTATTCCGCCGGGGACACAACTCGATACCTTCATGGCGAGGCTTCCAAAGCTTATCCTATTCCTCGCCTAGCCTACTTATAAGAATAGATGAGGCAAAAGCTGCTCGACCCACCCTCCACCAGATCAACTGAAACGAAGTATTGACCACTATCAGTTGGCGAAAATCCGGCCGCCGCTCGGTCGCTCCCTTGATAATGATCCGTCGTCAGCAGCCTGCCCGTCTCATCATAAACGTTGACCGCGATTTTCTTGGCGGGGTCAGTTGCGCCAACCGCAAACCAATACTGATTTCCGGCATATAGATTCACCGCGATTAAGGCATGGTCTTGCGCTTTTAAAGTGCCGCACCAATGTCCATCCCGCAGTTTAAAGCCATCGTTAGTGAAGGCACCGGCCACATCCAGCGCGTTCTTGCGTGCATTCACTTCCGCGTCCGTGTCTGCGAGGGAAGTGGCTGCGGCCGCCAAAACAAACATCATCGCCAGGAAGAAGCGGCGCTTCATTTCACCTCGGGTTTATGTTGAATTTGTTGGATCAAATCGCTGACCACGCTGTTCACCTTGCGGACATCATCCGGGCTGGGTGACTTGCCGGTCGGGAAGGTCACTAACTTTTCCAGATTCGTTAGCTGATCATTTACGTTTTTAACTAATGGATCGTTTCGTAAATCCGGCGAAACATCATTGAGTTTGGCGTGAATAAAACCGACCAGGGCTGGTTGCCGCAGAAGTTTTGCGCTTCGCTCATCGTAGTTAGCCGCGACCGACCCGCTCACCACTTGCGTTCCGCGTATCCATCCACCAATGCTGACCAGAATGACCAGGTCCTGGTCGCTGTGGGATTGCATCGAGTTCTTTACTTCGTTCTGCGTCGCCTCCAGTTCTTCCTGGAGCGAACCCCACTGGTTCGTTTCCGCGAAGTCGTTGATGCTGTTGCTGCGACCGAGAATGTTCTGGCTGACGCCGAGCGCCTTGGCCAACTTGATCACATCCGAGCCAATGTTTTTCACCTGCTGGCTATCCTGCGCTTCCACCGCGATGAAACCATCTGCGATTAAGCCGCCAAGATTGAGCGCAAGCTGCGCGCGATTTTTGTAAGTCGTCGGGATGGGAGCGCGGTAGGCGCCAGTCCAATTCGGTTTGCCAGGTTTTTGCAGGGCGGCGAAAAGCTCACCCGGTGTTGGGATGGTAATGGTATCGGTCCGCGCTGCTTTTGCCATCTGGTCGGGCCCAAGCTTGGCCGGCTCACCACCAATCAACGCGCCGGCAACAATCGGCAATAACAACAAAGCGGTTCGTCCGCGGACCAACATCAGGCCATAGGGTACTAACCTAGATCGAGATTGCCAGCGCGAATCTTTTCTGGAGAGCATACGTTGCCAGGGTAGCGCACGCCTCTCGCGTGTTGGCGAAACCATCCCGGCTTCGCGGACTTTTAAAGATTGTTTCGGCGAGGACGCCGAAACCAGCACGCGAGAGGCGCGCGCTACCCGACAGCCTGCGATTCCAGAAAGAATCTTTCGCAACATCTGTTGGACAGCGCACGCACATCGCGCATCATAGCCGCGCAAAATGCAAGCCAGCATTGCTGAGATAATCGGACGCGAGATTTTGGATTCGCGCGGCAATCCCACCATCGAAGTGGATGTACGATTAGAAGGCGGGGCGCTCGGTCGTGCGGCGGTGCCGAGTGGCGCGAGTACGGGCGAGCACGAAGCCTGGGAATTGCGGGACGGCGAGAAGAAGCGTTACGGCGGCAAAGGTGTTCGCCACGCGGTCGCCAATGTGAACGGGAAAATTGCCGATGCTCTCAGAGGATTTGACGCCCGTGCCCAGGAAAAAGTCGATGCCAAGCTGATCGAACTGGATGGTTCGCCCAAGAAAAAGAATCTCGGCGCAAACGCGTTACTTGGCGTTTCCCTTGGCACCGCGCACGCAGCCGCGGCGGCGGCAAATCTTCCGCTCTTTCGTTACCTGGGCGGTCCAGGGGCCCGGGTTTTGCCGGTACCGATGATGAATATTTTGAACGGCGGCGCCCATTCCGATGCCCCGATTGATTTCCAGGAATTCATGATCATGCCGAAAGGCGCGCCGAATTTCCCAGAAGCGCTGCGTTACGGCGCGGAAGTTTTTCACGAACTAAAAAAAGTTTTGCGCGAGCGCGGCCTTTCCACTGCAGTCGGCGATGAGGGGGGATTTGCGCCAGCACTTTCGTCGGCTGAAGACGCACTCGAATCCATCGCGAAGGCAGTTGAGCGCGCAGGCTACAAACTGGGCGAGCAAATTTTTATCGCTCTCGATGCCGCCTCGTCGGAATTCTACGATCGCGCACAAAATCTGTATGTTTTCAAAAAATCCGATGGCTCAAGACGGACGGCGGAAGAATTAATCGAGTATTATGCGCAATTGTGCGCGAAATTCCCGATTATCTCGATCGAGGATGGTTGCGCCGAGAACGATTGGGATGGTTGGAAGAAATTGACACAACGCCTCGGAAATAAGATCCAGCTTGTGGGTGACGACTTATTTGTAACGAACGTGAAGTTTCTGCGCAAAGGAATCAACGAGCACGTCGCCAATTCCATTCTAATCAAGGTCAACCAGATCGGGACGCTGACGGAAACGCTCGATGCCATCAAACTCGCGCAGGACAATAATTACACTGCGGTCATTTCGCATCGTTCCGGCGAAACCGAAGACACAACCATCGCTGACATCGCAGTCGCAACCAACGCGGGCCAGATCAAAACCGGATCGCTTTCGCGCACGGACCGGATCGCTAAGTACAATCAACTGCTCCGCATCGCGGAGGAACTTGGTGACAACGCCGTGTACGGCGGTAAGATGCGCTAGTGGATCAGCCCGGCTACGCTGATTTCCGTGCCCGTCGCGAAGCCACCATCTGGCAGCGACTGAACCGGATACTCTTCGTCCTTTTGTTTCTCGCGGTCTGGCTCGGGATCATCAGCTTGTTTGTTCCTCCTTATAAGAAAATGAAGGCGGCGCGGGCCGAGATCGACGCGCTCCAGGCGCAACGCGACGAGCAAAAGCTATTGCTGGCGCGAGCAACGCGGGAAATTAGCTGGCTGAAGACGGACCCAAATTATCTGGAAACAGTCGCGCGTGATCGTCTGGACTTGATGAAAGAAGGCGAAACCATTTTCCGTTTAGAACCGGCGAAAGCGACAAAATCGGTGCCAAGGCGGTAGATGAAGCGCATCGGCTGTAGAGGCGCTTATGCTAAGCGCCTGTCTGATTGTTTCGGCATTTCACAAACGCCGCTACAACACTTTGCGCCGAAACAAACCTTCCGCTATATTGCACCATGGCTAACGAGACTGCGATTGTCGATGCGGAAGACCTAAAGAAACGCGCGGGCACCCTGCGGAGGTTCCTTTGAGGTCGACAAACTTCAGCAGCAGTTAAGCGCGCTCGAAGCGCGCATGGCCGGGTCCGATTTCTGGAACAATCGCGAACGCGCCCAGACCGAGGTCGAAGAAGTATCGCGCTTGAAATCGCTAATCAATCCCGTTCGCGAACTTGAGCGCGAGATCGCGGACTTCGATGCCTTGCGACAATTGGCCGAAGAAGAGAACAATGCGCAAGCGCGCGCGGAGGCGGAACGCGAAGTCTCGCAGGAGCACGAACGCCTGGCACAAAAGCTCGCGGAGTTCGAGCTACGGCAGTTTCTTTCCGGTGAAAACGATCAAGCCAATGCCTTTCTCACCATCCACTCCGGCGCCGGCGGCACGGAATCTTGCGATTGGGCCGACATGCTTCTGCGAATGTACCAACGCTGGATCGAACGCCATGGCTACAAATCGCAAATGGTCGATATTCAAACCGGCGAAGAAGTCGGAATTAAATCGGCGACCTTGCTGGTCACGGGCGAGTATGCCTTCGGCTATTTAAATACCGAGCGAGGAGTGCATCGACTCGTTCGCATCTCCCCGTTCGATGCCAACAAACGCCGCCACACTTCCTTCGCCAGCGTCGATGTCGTTCCCGAAATTGCCGAGAGCGCGCCGATCGAAATCAATCCGGCCGATCTCGAAATCGGCACTTATCGCAGCGGCGGCAAAGGGGGTCAGAATGTGAACAAGGTAGAAACCGCCGTGCGGATTGTTCACGAACCTACCGGCATCGTGGTGGCGTGCCAGGCGGAACGAAGCCAGCTGCGTAATCGCGAACTGGCGATCAAAATGTTGAAAGCAAAAATTTACGAGCTGGAGCAGGACAAGAAACGCGCAGAGATGGACCGGCAATACGGTGAGAAAGGTGACGTGGCCTGGGGCAGTCAGATTCGCTCGTATGTCTTTCAACCCTACCAGATGGTGAAAGATCACCGGACCGGCGCGGAAACGAGCAACGTGCAGGCAGTGATGGACGGTGATCTCGATCTTTTTATCCAGGCGAAATTGCGCGGGCAAACGACGGATGCCACTTCCGATCGAGATCTCTAACGAGAATTAGGCAACCTGCATCGGCCAGGGTGGATCGGCCGCTCCGCCGGGCGCTGCAGGACGATTGCGGCTTTCGCCGCCTAATTTTAATATCGAGCGACAGAGCGCTCGATCACCTAACAACAATCAGGGAGACGCACTTTCGTCGTAAACTTCAACCAGGGCAGTACCGGTACTTCCGCCGACACCGCGGACCAGCGCGGTGTAATTGCCCGGACTAAGAGTCCGGGCCATGGCTGACTCCTTCGCGTTCGAGGGCGCCTTGCCATCCGCGCTGATAACGGCCGCTTCCGGGCTCTGCTGCCAATCATTGTTGGCCTCTACTAAGTTACCGTTGCCGTCGCGCAATTCGAGATACGGATCGGCCAGAACACCGGTGACGCCGAATTGACTGAGAGTTGGGCCTAGCGCACGAACCACCACTGGCTTGGGCGTACTCCCGCCGACAATAACGCCACCAATCAGAATGTTGTCGCCGGTCCCGACCTGTCCTCGCGTGGAAACGTTTCCCAGACGACTGCCCGACGCGCGCAGGTCGTAAACTTCGAAGAGCGCGACTCCCTGAGTGGCGGATTGTTGCGCGTCGGAAAATGATTTAACGATTGCGGTGTAATCCCCGGGATCAAGAGCGACCAGGAGCGCGGACTCAATGCTATTAGGGGGGTCGCGACGGTAGCTGGAAATTGTTGCTGCGTTGCTGCTGGTAAACCAATCATCGTTAGAAGCGATGAGATGATTATTCGCATCATAGAGTTCGATCACCGAATCCCCCAGCGCATCGGGAATACCATAGCTTGCGAGTGAGAAGGCGAGACACCGAACAAGCAATTGCGTCTGGTGCGATCCTTGAACGATAAAACCGCCGATGAGAACATTGTTGCCGGTATAAGTAGTGCCGCGGGTGGAAAGGTCCATTAGCACTGGCGCGTCCGGAATTGAAATGTAGGCCGGGCCGGTGCCGTAAATAGCGGTCACGCCGTTGATGTCATCCTGCGCGAGAGTATCGAGGTTGCTCACTATTGAATTCATGATCGCAACCACCTTTTGCGGGGGCTTGGCCTGATCCGGATGATCAAGTCCGAGAGTGTGGCCAAATTCATGGATGGCAACGCGGTGAAAATCAACGACCGGCGGCGTAAGTGCACCGCGATAGGAGTCCCACGAGATCGCTGTGTTAAAGACGGTGTCGGTTTCTTCGAAATTACCGTTGCGATAACCGAGCACAGTTACCGCCAATGTGCCGCTGCCAAAATTGCTGCCGAAAACTTTGTTATCGAATATGACCGACATTTCGTCGTCGCCTTGCACTGCAGTGACGGGTGAGTTTTTCACCCAGGAAAATTGGAGATGGGCGAGATGCGGGTTCCAGGTCTTGAGCGCGTCAATGGCGGAGTCGTTAAAGGAGGTGAAGCCGTCGCGCAAGATGCGTGTCCCGGTGCCGAGGGAAAGCTGCATCACGACGGTGCGATCCTTCACCCAGGCGAGACCGATGCCGTTATCGAATTCGCGGACGTAGCCGAGCGAAGTGGACGCGATAAAGGCGATCCCGGCCGCTGTAAAAAAGTGGCGGATTTTCACTGGGGAGAATTTGCTAAAAGGGCGGAGAGATTACTTGAGAGGAACTTTTGACAAGCCGGAGACGGAAACGTTCATCGTAATTTCCTCCTGAAAATTTTCGACAACAAGCCAGGCAGGCAGTTGCCCGGCGAATGCGGCGCACACGCGGAAAATGCCCCTGGCAGTTCTGACAGCAATAGACGAACCGACGGGACAGCGAACGCCCGACTAAGGGTAAGGTATGACCGGCTCGCTCACCACTAATCCCCAAGTCGCAACAAGCGTCCCGCCATTCGCGCCCGTGAGGCTCGATCCGTCGTTTGCCAAAACGAAAATGAGCAAGCAAATGCGCCAGTTCATGCCGCAATGTCCGATCAATTTCGGCGGGCCCAAATTCCTGCAACGCCGGATTTAAGGAAATAAGGTAACGCCGGAAATCGGCGCGACCGACGGTTGTGCGCATACGTTCATTCCACTCGACCCGCACGCGATTCGTCAGAATTCTCGCGTTGAGCCGCCGCAAAAGGGACTGGGCGCGATTCTGCAATTCTTGCGCGGACGGCAACTGGGAAATTACCGGCGCCTCGAAAAGGAATTCGAGCTGCCTAAACGGGGATTGTTTTCTCGCTGCGTTTCGCATTCGTTCGCTGCACAATCTCTGAAACAATCCCAGCCGTCGCCGAAATTTCCTCTTCGGTCGTGTATTTTCCGAGGGAAAAACGGATGGCTGATCGGGCGAGGGCTAGCGGCATCCCCATCGCCAACAGAACGTGCGATGCCACTACGCTCCCCACCATGCAAGCTGAGCCGCTCGATGCGCAAACGCCTTCAAGGTCGAGCGCCATTAGCATTGTCTCCGAATCGAGCGCGGGCAGGCTAATGTTCAAGGTATTTGCCAATCGCCGGTGAACATCACCGTTTAGAACCACTGGCGAGATCTGCGCGGAGATTTCCTGCCAAAGTTGGTCCCGCAAATTTCCTTCGCGCGCCTGCTCCTTTTCGCGATCGCGTTCCACAAACTCCGCCGCCGCCGACATCCCCGCAATTGCGGCAACGTTTTCTGTCCCGGGACGCCGCTGATTTTCGTGCGCGCCGCCGAAATGAACTGGCTCAATCGGAATTCCGCCGCGCAAAAACAAAAGGCCGGCGCCTTTGGGCCCGTAAAATTTGTGCGCGGCAAAACTGGCGGCATCGACTAGCGACCCCAGGTCATCCCGAGCACAGCCGAGGGATCCCGTGGAAGTTGCCGTAAAGGTTTCGCGCCGGGATCCCTCGACTTCGCTGAGGATGACCGGCGCAAGTTTTCCAAACGATTGCACCATATCGCTGTGCAGAAGAACGCCGCGCTCGCGACAGATTTCTGAGATCTCGCGCAGCGGCTGTATCACGCCAGTCTCGTTGTTCGCACGCATGATGGAAACCAGCACGGTATCGTTTCGGATCGTGTCGCCTAATTGATCGAGATCGATCTGCCCGGCCTGTGAAACGTTGAGCCAGGTCACCTCGAAACCTTCGCGTTTCTCCAGATGCTCAATCGTGTTCAAAACAGCGTGGTGTTCTGTCTTCGCGCTGATCAAATGCTTTCCGCGCGCTGTGCGACTGCGAGCAAGCCCAAGGATCGCAAGATTATTCGCTTCAGTCCCGCCGCTGGTAAAAATCAACTCGTGCGGTTTCGCGCCAAGCAAATCCGCGAGTCGATCGCGCGCATCATCAATCGCGGCGCGCGCTTCTCGCCCGGCGGCATGAATGCTCGAAGGATTGCCAAATTTCCCTTCGAGAAACGGCAGCATCGCTGAGCGTGCGGTTTCACACAGCGGCGTGGTCGCATTGTAATCAAGATAAATCACCCGTTGAAACTGCCGTTGGTTTGTCCGCGCAGGCGCGGGCGCTTTTGCACAATATGCAATTGTGTTTCCTCGTAAGATACGAGCGAGTCGGCCGGCACGCTTTGCACCAAAAAAACATTCCCTCCAATCGTACTCCGCGCACCGACGACCGTTTCGCCACCGAGGACAGTCGAATTCGGGTAAATCGTCACGTCATCTTCCACTGTCGGATGACGCTTCCCGCCTTTTTTGATTTTGCCGCCTTCGTCCTTCTGAAAGCTGCGCGCCCCGAGTGTTACACCATGGTATAACTTCACCCGCGTCCCGATTTCACAGGTCTCGCCGATCACCACACCCGTGCCATGATCAATAAAAAAATGCGACCCGATTTTCGCGCCGGGATGAATGTCGATGCCGGTGCGGCTGTGGGCCCACTCCGTCATAATGCGAGGGATGAGAGGCAATTCCTGCAAATAAAGTTCGTGCGCCATGCGTTGAATGGCGATGGCTTCAAGCGCGGGATAGGCCAGGATGATTTCTTCGTAGCTTTTCGCAGCCGGATCGCCCTCATATGCCGCATCGATGTCGGTCCAAAGCATCTTGCGCAATGCCGGCAGCTCAGAAAAAAATCCCGCCAGCAATTCGTCGGCGCGTTTTTCTACTGCGGCGTCCGGGGGAAATTTGCCCAGGCTCTTGCAGAACTCCGGTTTCAAGCGCGATTGCAAATTCCGCAGTCGGCTTCTGGTCACTTGCGGCAGATCGCTCGAATCCGCCAGCGGTTCTCCGCGAAAACCGGGGAACATCAGGCTCATCAGCTCGGCGCAGGCGCCATCGATGACAGAGCGTGAGGGAAGCATGGCAGCAGCGGCGAGGTAATTAATGCCGCCATCCTCGGTATAGGTATGGAGCAACTCCTCGGCCCCATCGCCCATGGTTGGTTCCATTGGCGACAATATGCCGCCGTCAAGGCTTAATGGAAAACGGAAAGTCGCGTCGGTGACGGGAGCGATCGCGATTTATTCAGCGAAATATGATTTTTCGTTTTCGGTGAGACACAGCCGCCAATTGGGAGCGTCGCGATACTCTTATGATAATTAGAGCGGCCAGCTATCTCCGTTTCCGCGGGGCATGGTGCGCCTGCTCGCAAACCAAAAAAGAAGACCAAAAGATGAAGAAACTACTACTGAGCATTGCGGTGGCCGCGGCTGCTCCGTTTGCGTGGGCCCAGGTCTCGGAGACGACGACCTCGACAACCACGACGACGGAAGGCAGCGGAACAATCACCGAGTTTACACCCGGCAGCGCCATTGTTTTGAAAGAAACCAGTGGCCCACGCCGTTATCGTTTCGGCAAGACCGTTACCTATGTGACCAAGAGCGGTAAAACGCTTGATGAAGACACAGTCAAGACACGCATCAGAGTCGGCGTGCCCGTTCATGTCCACTATGTGGGCACGGGCGACGCGATGATGGTGGACCGCGTTATCCTCGACGAGGACTAAGATTGGCTAGCGTAGGGAGTATCCGCCTTTCGCGGCGCGTGCCTGGCACGTAAACGCGGAAGGCGGAATTTTGTTTCGGGCAAGAGCCCATTCAGCGGCTGAGTTCGAGCATTCGCCGGATTGGCAATTCCGCGCGGGCACGCAACGGCTCGGGCAAAATGATTTCGGGCTCGAGATCGCGCAGAGCATTGAACGCTTTCTCCAAGGTATTCATTTTCATGAACCGGCATTCGGCACAGGCGCAATGTTCTGTCGGGCCAGGAATAAAATTTTTGTCCGGAATTTCGCGACGCAAGCGGTGAAGCATGCCTGCTTCAGTGACAATGATGATCTCTCGCGCCGGTGATTCCTTGCAAAAGGTGACCATTTTTTCGGTCGAACAAACCTCGTCAGCCAGCATGCGCACTGCGGCGGTGCATTCCGGGTGAGCGACGAGAGGTGCGCCGGGATGTTGCTCGCGAATTTTTCGAATGCTGCGGGCGGTGAACTCGACGTGCACGTAACAAGTCCCTCGCCATAAGTCCATTTTGCGTCCCGTTTTTTCCATTACCCAGGCGCCGAGATTTTGGTCAGGCACAAAAAGAATGTTTCGATCAGGCGGCGCGGCCTTGACGATCTTCTCGGCGTTGCCGCTGGTGCAGATGACGTCGCTGAGCGCTTTCACCCCTGCACTGCAATTGATGTAAGCAATAACGTAATAATTTTTGTCCGCATTCTTCTTCAAAAACGCGGCCAGCGCCGGCGGCGGGCAGGATTCCGAAAGGGAGCAGCCAGCGTCGAGATCGGGCAAAATGACGCGCTTGGTTGGGTTGATGATCTTAGCCGTCTCAGCCATGAAGTGAACGCCGCAGAAAAGAATGACCTCGGCATCGGTTTTCGCTGCCTGGTAGCTCAGTCCGAGAGAATCGCCGACGAAATCGGCCACTTCCTGAATCTCCCGGACCTGATAATTGTGCGCGAGGATGACGGCGTTGCGCTCGCGTTTCAGTTCCGCGATGTCTGCCGCCAAATCCAGCCCGTAGTTTACACCTGCAGTAACCACTGATTAATATCGCCCTCCGGATTCGATGCACAAATGAGCGCCGCGCCTTATCGATTTGGTTTTATTGGTGCGGGGAAACTCGGGGGATCGGTCATTCGCGGATTGCTCCTGAAAAATTTTTGCGCCCCGGGCGAGATCCTGGCGAGTGAGCCAAATGCAGAGACGCGCGCGCGACTGCAAAATGAGCTGGGAATTTCGTTGACGACAGAGAACAGCGAGATCGCTGCGAAAGCGGAAATTGTTTTTCTCGGTGTGAAGCCGCAAATGGTGCTCCCGGTTTTGCGCGAATTGAGTGATGCGATCGCCAGGAAGTTGGTCGTATCGTTGGCGGCAAGTATTCGCATCGAGCAGATGGAAGGGATAACGCCCGCGCGAATCATGCGCGTACTTACGAACACACCGAGCGCGATCGGACAGGGAGCGAGCGCATTTGCCAGCGGCCCGCGCGCGACGGAGCAAGACCGTGACAAAATTCGCATGATGTTGGGGACCATCGGCCTCGTCGTGGAAGTCGATGACGAACAAATTGACGCGGTGACGGCTCTGGCCGGCCAAACTGCGCTCGGCGCGACCGAAATGATGATAACGAGCGGAAAATCGCCGGAGGAATTAATTAAGATGGTGGTAACGCCAGGCGGGACGACCGCCGCCGGTTTGCGCGTGATGGAAGAGCGCTCCGTCGCCGCTGCGCTGGCGGACGCAGTGGAAGCCGCAACAAAACGCGGTCAGGAAATGGGACGAGAGAATTTGTAGCCGTCGCGCTCTGCGCGACGCTTCGGAGAGCGAAGCGGTTACATCAACGCCCCACGCATCGCCTCTATCGGTGCTTCGCGTTCAAACCAAATCTCAAATGCGAGCGCGCCTTGATGCAGCAACATCGATGATCCATTGGCGGCACGGGCGCCGGCTTCGATCGCGGCTGACACAAAGGGCGTGCGGCCTTCGCCATAAACCGTGTCGTAAATCATTAGATGCGGGGCAAGCAATCGCGTCGGAATTGGCGACGGATCGCTGCGATTCAATCCGAGCAGCGTGGCATTCACGATCAGATCGAGATGTGCGACTTGGAATCGAATAGCCGCTTCTTCCCACGAAATAGACTGCAATCTCGGGACCGGACCTAAGACTCTGGGACCGGTAAAATATTCTCGCAGTTCCTCCGCCAGCTTCCGCGCCGTAACGAAAGTGCGGTTGGTAATGACGAGACGCTCGCAATTTTCGCGAGCGCATTGCAACGCGATCGCCCGTGCTGCGCCACCACCACCCAAGATCATCACCCGCAAATCGCGAAGATCGACCGCGAACTCCTGCCGAACGGCGCGGGCGAATCCCTTCCCATCGGTGTTGTAGGCACGAAGTTTTGCGTGATCGACCTTTATCGTGTTGATCGCGCCGATGCTCCTTGCGTTGTCATCAACTTCCTCCATCAATTTGGAAGCAGCGATCTTGTGCGGCGTAGTTAAGTTCACTCCGATAAAGTTCAGTTCGCGAATCAGGTCGAGCGCGCTTTGCAATTCGTCGGGCGAAATTTGAAAGCGCGCGTACTGCATATCGATCTTGCATGAATTCAAGGCTGCGTTCTGCATTTGCGGCGAAAGCGAATGCGCCACCGGATCTCCAAAGATGCCGAGGCGAATCGGGGGATCGATATTCTCCCCTCTTCGCAAATCAGCTAGCGTGTAGATTTCTTTCGCGCGCTTCTTCTTCATGTCCATCCCGCTTTTTTTTATGTCATCCCGAATGGAGTGAGGGATCTCGCCCAAGCTGATCCCTCATACAGTCTAGCGAATTTGATCGATCAGCTAAGGGCAGTCCTTCGCTTCGCTCAGGATGACATGCATTAGCATTTAAGCTATCGGCGCAAAAGTTTTCGATCCGCGCTTTCGTCTGCTACTGTCGTCCAATAATAATGACCGAACTGGCTGTCGCTCCGGCTCCATCCGATTTTATCCGCGAAGTTGTGGCGGATGATTTGCGGACGGGAAAACACACCAAGATCGTGACTCGTTTTCCACCCGAGCCAAACGGCTATCTTCATATCGGTCATGCCAAATCGATCTGTCTGAATTTCGGGATTGCGCACGAGTTCAATGGCATCTGCAACGTCCGCATGGATGACACCAATCCAACGAAAGAAGAAACGGAGTACGTCGATTCCATCATGGCAGACGTGCATTGGCTTATTGATGGTTGGGCCGACAAGAATCTCGGTGGCGCGCCGCTTTATACCTCGGACTACTTCGATCGCCTTTACCAATTCGCGGTCCAGCTCATTGGCAAAGGCAAGGCCTACGTGGATGACATGACGGCGGAAGAGACCGACGAGTTTCGCCGTCTCGGAAAAGAAAGCCGCTTTCGCAACCGTTCCATCGAAGAAAACCGCGATCTATTTGAGCGAATGAAAGCGGGCGAATTTCCTGACGGGACGCGAACGCTGCGAGCAAAGATGGATGTCAACGCACCCAATGTCTGGCTGCGTGATCCCGTGCTCTATCGCATCCGGCACGCCTCTCATCATCATACCGGGGACAAATGGTGCATATATCCGATGTACGACTGGGCCCATACCCTGAGCGATTATATCGAAGGTATCACCCATTCGGTTTGCACGCTCGAGTTCGAAGTGCACCGACCGCTTTACGACTGGATTTTGAAGGCGCTGGAATTGCCGCCGCCAGTTCCGCATCAATACGAATTCGCCCGGCTCAATCTTACTTATACGGTGATGAGCAAGCGAAAGCTGATTCAGCTGGTCAACGAGAAGTTAGTCAACGGCTGGGATGATCCGCGCATGATCACGATCGCCGGACTGCGCCGGCGCGGGGTTACGGCCAGCGCGCTGCGCTCCTTCGCTTACAACATCGGGATCACGAAGTATCCGAGCATGACTGACATGGCTGTCCTCGATCACACCATTCGCGACGAGTTCAATCGCATGGCCGAGCGGCGGCTCGTCGTTCTTCACCCGCTCAAGGTGGTGCTAACGAATTATCCGCAAGGGAAAGTGGAAGAGCTGGAGGCCATCAACAACCCGGAAGATGAGAATGCTGGAAGACGAAAGGTGCCATTCGGCCGCGAGCTGTTTATCGACGCGGCTGATTTCATGGAAGCGCCGCCACCAAAATACTTCCGCTTGAAACCGGGAGGCGAAGTGCGGCTCAAGTATGCCTACATTATCAAGTGCGAAGAAGTAGTGAAAGATAGCTCTAGCAACGTGACCGAGCTTCGGTGCACGGTCGATCTCGATAGTAAGTCGGGCGGCGCAACCTCCAATCGCAAAGTAAAGGGAACCATCCATTGGGTAAGCGCGGCCCATGCCCATGAGGCCGAGGTTCGACTTTATGACCGGCTTTTCACTGCCGCCGAGCCGGACGCGTCGGGCGATTTTAAGTCGTTCATCAATCCCCATTCTCTTGAAGTTGTGACCGCAAAATGCGAACCAGCATCGGCCGAGGCGACGCCGGAGAAGCGTTATCAATTCGAGCGGCTCGGTTACTTCACGCTCGATCCTGACTCCACCGCGACGAAACAAGTGTGGAATCGGACGGTCACGTTGAAGGATACCTGGGCGAAACTGGACGGGCGGGCTCTGTCCCGTCCTTGATATTTGGGAGTGGAAGTCAGGCATCTTGCCTGACTCGACCGGCGGGCTTCCAGCCTGCCGCGCATCTGCGCCAAACCGGATGCTTGGCGGCCAAGACAGGCTGGAAGCCTATCTTCCGATGGCAAGCGCGCGATCGATTCGTCTGAGGACCTTTTCTTTTCCGAGAACTTCGAGCAAGTGATAGAGACTTGGGCCGGCGTTGCTCCCGGTTACGGCGAAACGGGTCGGATGCACAATCGCGCCCACCTTCACCCCGAGCTCTTTCGCGGTCGCTTTCATCGCAGTCTCAATTTCGCTTGCCGAAAAATTTTCGATCCTGGCGAAAGCTTCGCACACGGCTTGCAGTGGTGGCTTGTTCTCGGCCGTAAGATTTTTTGCGACGCTTTCCGGGCTATAAACGATGTCGTCCGTGAAGTAGAAACCGCCGTAAGCCGCTAGTTCGTCAAAGGTATTGATCTTGCCTTTGCACGTCTCGAGCGCGGCCCGAATGTAATCGTCGGAAAAATTCTCCAGCTTCACCCCAGTTGCGCGCAAAGCATTCCTGGCCAGCTGCTGAAACCGATCATCCGGCAACTCGCGTGCGTATTCGCTATTGAGCCAATGCAATTTGTCCGGATCAAATGTGGCGTGACCGTGCACAACCTTTTTCAGATCGAAAAGCGGGATTATTTCTTCGATTGGAATTTTTTCCCGATTATCTTTTGGCGACCAGCCGAGCAGACAGAGATAATTGCGGACTGCCTCCGGTAAAAAGCCCCTCTTAATATAATAGTTTACGCTCGCACCCTGATCACGTTTGCTCATTTTCGAGCCGTCCCGGTTAAGGATAAGTGGGATGTGCGCGTAATGCGGCGGTTCGACGCCAAGAGCACGAAAAAGCTCGATGTGTTTCGGTGTGTTCGAAAGATGATCTTCGCCGCGAATGACATGTGAGATTTTCATTTCAAGGTCGTCGATCACATTGACGAAATGAAAAATCCACGAGCCATCGGGGCGGCGCACCGTCATGTCGGGATGGGTTTGTTCGTTCGAAAGATCGAAGTCGATTTTGCCGGCTACGAGATCATCAACAATCACATGCTCGCGCGGCGAACGGAATCGCAGCGCACCCTGGTCTTCGAAAATGTGACCGGCATCCTGCAATTTTTTTAGATAGCGCTCGTAGATTTCGTTGCGCTGACTTTGGAAATAGGGCCCGTAGTTTCCGCCAACGTGCGGGCCTTCATCCCAATTCAATCCGAGCCATCGCAAACCTTCGTAGATTGCGGCCGCGGCTTCTTCGGTGTTACGCGCGCGATCGGTATCCTCGACTCGCAAAACGAAGGTGCCGCCGTGATGCCGGGCAAAAAGCCAGTTAAACAGCGCGGTGCGCGCCCCACCAATGTGGAGATAGCCGGTGGGCGATGGGGCAAAACGCACCCGAACCTCTGAGCTCATTGCGGATTTAGTCTAGAGATGACGACGGCGATGCCAAGCGCTCCAAGTGACTGAGCAGCCGCCTCACATCGCCGACAGCGGTGTTTCAGCCGGTCCCGCGATCACTTCGCCAGTCGGTTTAAAGCGCGAGCCGTGACACGGGCAGTCCCACGTTTTCTCCGCCTCATTCCAACGCACGATACATCCCATATGGGTACAAACTGCCGAATGCTTGTGGACTTTGCCAGCAGAATCCCGATAAGCAGCGACCTTGCCTTTGCTCGACTTCACGATCATTCCGGAATCCGGCTTCAATTCCCGAACTGAATCCGCTTCCGCCCGCTCCAGACGACCCTTAATCAAGTAGTAGGGATAGTCCTTGTTTTCCCGCAAATAATCCCAGACTCCACCTCGCACGACTTTTCGATCGGGGGCGAACAAATCGCTCCAAGGATTTTTGATACCGGTCGCCCAATCCCGCGCCATCATTGCGGCAATGGTTCCAAGAGTGATGCCGTTGCCACAAAACCCGGTAGCAATGAACTGTCGCTCCGCATTTTCGCCGATGAAAGGCAAGCCATCATTAGTCTCAATCACCTGTCCCGACCAGCGATGCTCAATTTTCGCTGCCGGGATAATTTTCTTCACTTTCGCCAGCCCCCGGTCGTAACAGGTTTCCGGGGGCGTTCCCTGGCCGGTTTTCTGATCCTCTCCGCCGAAAATGATGTAATCAAAATCAGCTTGCGGATCGACCCGCAGGTAATCGTATGGCTCTTTCAAGTCCCAAAAAAGCGCTACTGGCAAGCTACCAGACGGAACGCGGGCACCCAGGACATAGCTGCTATAGAGGGAAAGCTTGGTTTGAAACAAAGTGGCCGCAGTCATACTGGCCAGGCCGACCAAAGGATTGTTCGTCAGGATCGCGACGCGATCGAATGCAATCCAATGACCGTTCGCCTTTACCCGTCGCTTTTCGGCGTCGAATTCTGCGGCAGCAGTTTTTTCAAAAACTTGCAAACCACCTTGGGAAGTTAAGTCGATCAACTTCGCCAGATATTTCCTGGGATGAAATTTTGCCTGATTCGCGAACCGAACCCCACTCACACCAAAAAGCGGAATTGATTCGAGAAAGGTGGCGTCAAAACCGAGTCGTTGCGCCAGTTGCGCAATTTCCTTTAACTTTTCCGCCTTTGAAGGCCCCTCCACCGGCGTGTGAAGATAACCCGGAAGGCGGGTAAATTCGCAGTCGATCGCTTCTCGCGCGACGATCGCTTCAATCTCATCGATCGCAGCCGCGCCTGCATCCCAAACCGCCTCCGCATGATTGGCTCCAAAATTCTTCTCCAGTGTATCCAGACTGGTGTCGGTGACGTAGGTCAAATGCGCGGTGGTGTGGCCGGTATCCATCGCCGCCAACCGTTCCCGCTCGATTAGTGCAACAGTAAAACCGCTCTGCTTTAAAAGATATGCCGTTGTAATTCCGGTGATGCCTCCCCCAATTATCAGGATGTCGACGGAAATGTCCTTGTTTAGCGCTGGAAATGATCCGATGCGGCCGGTTTCGAGCCAGTATGAGGTTGATTTCATTTTGAACTCATCGTTCGCAACGAGGCGTTTAGCCTTCGATAAAAATCGTTTTGGCGCGCCGGCGAATGTGCCGATCACCCGGAACATTGATCTTGAAGAGTAAAGATGATGGTTCCATCAACGAGCGAATTTTCTCCACCAGATCGAACCCAGTGTTAGGAACTCGGTTCAGTCGAAACCAGTCGACAATTGCACGCCGTTGCAGAGGGACTGCCAGTTTGCGCAATTCGACGACATTGAGACGGGACCCGACAACGGGTGTCATCGCGTCGAGAAAAGATTCTTCGTCCACCCAGATCGCGGCCGCACGCCAGATCGCTTTGCTCACGTCACGCCCGAATGTCTTATTGATGTATGGTAAAATGCGATGGCGGATTCTATTTCTCGAAGAACTCATCTCGCGATTGGTCCTATCTTCGCAAAACTTCAAGCCCTGTTGTTCGATGTAAGAATTGATCTCGCTCCGCCATACTCCGAGCAATGGTCTAAGGATCGTTAGGTTGGTTTTGCCAATGCGATGAACTGAGATTTTGCGCATCGCAGCCATGCCCGCGGGGCTGGCTCCACGAAAAAGATTCAGGAGCGCCGTTTCGACCAGATCATCGGCATGATGAGCGAGAAAGATCCGCAAGCAACGGCGGCGACGGGCAACCTCGACGAAAAAAGCAAAGCGGCCGAAACGCGCCGCCGTCTCAATTGACAACTTCGATCGCTTGGCCAGAGCGCCGACATCAGTCGACCCGATCTCGCAGTCCAGCTTAAGGTTGCACGCGACTTTTTCGACAAATCGGGAATCGCCGCGTGAGGACGCGCCGCGCAATTGATGATTCAGATGGCAGACGACCAACTTCTTGTAGCCAAGATCAACCAGGAGATTCAGAAGCGCGATGGAATCGCGGCCGCCGGAGACGCCGATGAGGTAGCGCTTGGATGGGGGGAAGTCGCGAACGAATTGTTCAGGCTCAATTAGCGCGCGACGTTGTTGCGGCTTCACGGGCAAACGTCCAACGCTCAACGCTGAACGTCCAACGCTCAATGGAAGACATAAGAAACGGGGGAATGCGAAGCTCTATCTCTGGCAGCACAGGCTGCAATATACAACGGACAAGATGTCCGGTGGGAGCACATGCCCACAGGCCCGTGTTTCGCGCTCAATTTCGGCATCTGAATTTCAGGCATGGCTAATCACCAGATAGGAACACGGACCCTTAGTCTGTGCGCCCAGCGGAGTTGTACACCGCTGAAACGAGAGCGGCGGATAGATGTGCATGGCTCCACAGGCAAGATGCCGTGGTACGGCTGACAGCGTATGCTCTGCGGAATTGTGAGTCGATTTGACAATGAATGAACGTTCATTCATCTTTGGAATCCATGTCTCAGCCCCAGCTCGAACCCACCCTCGATCGCAGGACCCAAATCCTCGATGCAGCCCTGATTTGCTTCGCCCAACGTGGCTTCCACCAGACTAGTATGCACGATATCAGTGCCGCGGCGGGCATCAGTGTGGGCCTGATTTATCGCTATTTCGCCAACAAAGAGGCAGTCATTTCGGCAATGGCCGACCGGCACAAACATGAAATCCAGGAAGTTCTGGAACGCGCCCGGCAAGCGCCCACCTTGCTAGAGTCGCTCGAAATTTTGTTCACCGCCCATTGCTGCGAAAACTCGCCGAAAGTGCTGTCGGCCTTTGTGGTCGATCTTTACGCCGAAGCCTCCCGTAATCCGCAGGTGGCGAACCTGGTGCGGGACGTTTTGCAAACCTCGATGGACGGGGTGACCGATTTGATCGCACGTTCACCAGAAGGCAAAAATGCCGCAGGCGGTCTCGCACCCAACGAATTGTCGGAACTCATATTTGCTGTCGCTCGCGGAATGTTGATGCGAGACGTTTTGCAACCGCAGGAAATGACCGAAGCGGAAAGACGCACCGCCCAGTTGGAAGTTGTGCGACGTTTGTGGCGCCTGCTTTTCACCAATACGATGGAGTTGGCTGGAGTATGACGGTGGCGATTTTGATCATTACGATTGTCGCATTGTTGTTCGCGAGTGCCGCGATTGTGTTCTTTTCGCTGAAAGCGCCAACGGGGGGAGCAATTTTTGCAACCCTTGCCTTGTTTCTCGCGCTCGCGGACGTGAAGGCTTTTCAATTTCGCAAGATGGGCGCTTCGCCAATGATGATGCCCCCGACAACGGTAACGAGTGCGCCGGTGAAAGAAGAAGATTGGCCGCCCATCCTTTCAGCCGTCGGATCAATATCAGCGGTGCAGGGCGCGGTCGTCTCGACTGAGCTCGGTGGAACCGTTAGCGAGATCAGGTTTCAAAACGGTGGCGAAGCGAAAAAGGGCGACACCTTGATAAGACTCGATGCTTCATCGGAAGAGGCGCAGTTGCACACCGCGCAAGCGGATTTGGAATTGGCGCGCGCCGATCTGCAGCGCAGTCGCGATCTCGCCACACGCCACGTTATCTCGAAGGCGGAGCAGGATGCAGCTGAATCGAAATTCAACAGGTTGAAATTTGTTGTCGACCAAATGAGTTCGATGATTTCGAAGAAAGAAGTGCATGCGCCTTTTGACGGGCAGCTCGGTATTCGCCAGGTAAATGTGGGGCAAAATATCAATCCAGGTCAGCAGGTCGTTCCCTTGACCGCGCTCGACCCGCTTTATGTCGATTTTGCCCTGCCACAGCAGGAGCTTTCGAAACTTTCCAATGGATTGGAAGTCCGCTTGCACACCGACGCGATGCCCGGCAAAGAATTCAAAGGCAAGCTCACCGCGATTAACTCAATGGTCGACGCTGTGACACGGAACATAACGGTGCAAGCGACGGTACAGAATCCTGATCACGTTCTGCGGCCGGGGATGTTCGGGAAAGTAGAAGTGGAGCTTCCGGAAAAACACAAAACGCTGGTCGTTCCGGGTTCGGCAATTTCATACGCGCCGTTTGGCAACTCGGTTTTTGTGATCGAGAAGAAGAAGGACGAAAAAGCCGGGAAGGAGACGGAAACGATTCGGCAACAATTTGTGCGGGTGGGCGAAGCTCGGGGCGATCTGGTGGCGATTACCGAAGGCTTGAAACCGAATGAAATGGTGGTGAGCACCGGTGTTTTCAAGTTACGCAACGGCATGCCGGTGACGATCAACAACGATCTCGCACCCAAACCGCAGGTAAATCCAACGCCGGTAGATTCGTAAGATGAGTTCCGAGAATTCAAACAAAATCCGATCCGTCATCCCGAGCGAAGTCGAGGGATCCCGTAGTCATCTGCTTTTAGGTGGCACGGCGGAATTCTTCGACTCCGCTTTGCCCCACTCAGAATGACGGACATTTAGAATGAAATCTTTTACCGATCTATTCATCAAGCGTCCGGTGCTGGCGATGGTAGTGAGCTTCATCATTCTCATCGCCGGCTTACAGGCGATGAAAACGATCAACGTTCGCCAATATCCGCGCAGTGATATCGCGGCGATCACGGTGACCACGGTTTACGTGGGTGCGGATGCCGAACTGGTACGGGGATTCATCACCACGCCGCTGGAGCGGGCCATCGCCGCCGCCGATGGAATCGATTACATCCAATCAAAAAGTCAGCAGGGCGTCTCGACGATCACCGTCCGTTTGAAGCTGAACTACGACGCTAACAAAGCTTTATCGGACGTAAGCGCGCGCGTCGACGCCATCCGGCGCGATCTTCCGCCAGAAGCCGAAATTCCGGTGATCAAAATCGAGCCGGCCGACTCGCAGATCGCTTCCGCCTATCTCAGTTTCACATCCAACATCCTTCAGCCTAACGAGGTTACCGACTACCTCGTGCGTCTGGTTCAGCCGAGATTGACGTCGGTCGGCGGCGTGCAGCGCGCAGATATTCTCGGCGGAAGGACATTTGCCATGCGCGTCTGGATGAAACCCGAGCGGATGGCGGCGCTGAATATTAGCCCAAGTGATGTCCGTGACGCGCTATCGCGAAACAATTTCCTGGCGGCCGTTGGCAATACCAAAGGTTCCCTACTACAGGTGAACCTGACAGCGAACACAGATTTACATACTGCCGATCAGTTCAAACAACTCGTCGTTCGCCAGGACAAAGGGACGCTCATCCGACTGGGTAATATCGCTGACGTCGTTCTCGGTGCGGAAGATTACAATGCGGAAGTGCGCTTCTCTGGCCAAAAAGCGGTCTTCATGGGCATTTGGGTCCTGCCAAATGCAAACTCGGTCGACGTAATCAAACGCGTGCGCGTGGAGCTTGACCAGATCAAGAAGGAACTCCCCGCTGGCATGACCGCCGAGATGGCCTACGACGCCACGGCCTATATCAACGATGCCATCCACGAAGTTGTTAAGACTTTGATCGACACATTACTCATCGTGATGGTGGTGATCTTTTTATTCCTGGGCTCCTTCCGATCAGTAATCGTTCCGATCGTAGCGATTCCAATCTCGTTAATCGGCGCGCTGTTCTTGATGCAGCTCTTTGGGTTCACCCTCAATCTTCTCACCCTCCTGGCGATTGTGCTTTCGGTCGGTTTGGTCGTCGACGATGCCATCGTCGTTGTTGAAAATGTCGAACGTCACATGCGCGAGGGTTTGTCGCGTATGAATGCCGCATTGGTTGGCGCGCGCGAATTAGTCGCGCCCATCATCGCAATGACGATCACATTGGCCGCAGTCTACACTCCGATCGCGTTGCAAGGCGGGTTGACCGGCGCGCTCTTTCGCGAATTCGCCCTTACCCTGGCCGGCGCCGTTTTTATTTCCGGAGTCGTTGCACTCGTTCTCTCGCCCATGATGTCGGCCCATTTGCTCCGCACCGAACATGCCGATCACGGGTTCAGTGGCTTTGTTAACCGGACATTCGATCGTTTTCGCGATTGGTATGGAAGTCACCTGGATCGAACGTTGAATGCGCGCCCGGCCGTTTATGTGGTTTGGGGCGGCATCTCCCTCATCGCGCTTTTTATGTTCGTTACCATTCCAAAAGTAGCGACAAAGGAATTGGCACCGAAGGAAGATCAGGGAGTCATTTTTGGCATCATCACCGCGCCGGCCAACGCCACCATTGACGATACGATTCGTTATGCCGATGCCGCCGGAAAAGTTTTTCAGGATATCCCCGATACCCGTTTCACCTTCCAAATCACTTTTCCGGACAATGGTTTCGGCGGAATGGTTTTAAAACCGTGGGGAACGCGCAAGACACCAACGAAAGCGTATCTCCCGGTGGTACAGCAGAAACTTGGGGCCATTCCCGGAATCCAAATGTTCCCGATCATGCCGGAAGCGCTTCCGGGCAGTGATAATTTTCCCGTCAGTTTCGTCATCGCTTCCACAGCAAGCCAGGAACGCATTCTTGAACTGGCCAGGCAAATTTTCCTCAAAGCAATGGAGGCACATGTCTTTCAATTTGGCGACATCGATACCAAGATCGATCAGCCCCAGGCGCAGATTGTTTTCGACCATGACAAGGTTTCGACCATGGGCCTCGATATGCAGCAGGTCGGAGCCGATCTTTCCGCCAGCATCGGCGGTAATTTTGTGAATCGGTTCAACATGGAAGGCCTGAGTTACAAGGTGATCCCGCAAATCAAACGGGTGGACCGGCTCAATCCGGAACAGTTGCAAAATATTTACGTCACCGGTCCAAACGATCAGCTGGTGCCACTCAGCACCGTTGCAACGATCGAGCACAAAACGGTCGCGCGTTCGCTGAACCGAATGCAACAACTTAATGCCGTGACCATCAGTGGCGTCCCGACCGGTTCGGTGGATGCGGCGTTAAAGTTTCTTGAGGACGAAGCGCACAAAGTGCTGCCCGCCGGTTACGTTATCGATTACACCGGCGGATCGCGCCAATTGAGAATCGAAGGCAGCAAATTCGGCGCAGTGTTTGCTCTCGCCATCGTTTTAATTTTCCTCGTGCTCGCGGCGCAGTTCAATAGTTTCCGCGACCCATTCATCATCCTTCTCGGCTCCGTCCCGCTCGCCCTTTTCGGTGCGGCGATCTTCATGTTTCTGAAGATGCCTTTTGGCACTTTCATCACCGACAGTTGGACGACTTCATTCAACATCTATTCCCAGGTAGGACTCGTTACCCTGGTCGGTTTGGTCTCAAAAAATGGTATCCTCATCGTCCAGTTTGCTAATGAACGTCAAAGGCAGGGGTTGAAGAAATTGGCCGCCGTCGCAGAAGCCGCCCGAATTCGTTTGCGGCCTATTATGATGACGAGTGTCGCTACCGTCGCCGGCCACTTCCCTTTGACTCTCGTCACCGGTGCCGGCGCGGCCGCGCGAAACTCCATTGGTCTGGTCCTGGTCGGCGGCATGACGATCGGAACGATCTTTACTTTGTTCATTGTTCCATCGCTCTACATGCTCATCGCCAAGGAACATCACGAGAAAGCAGTGGCAGAAACTGAAGAAGAACCGGAAGAGGCCGAGCTTACGCCGGAATACGCACTGGCACGCGGAAACGGCAACGGCAACGGCTGGAAACAGAGCTAACGCCGCACGCATTATTGTCGCCGCTGTCGCCGGTTGCGGCTAATTCCGTAGCGCTTCGGGCACGTTGCCCCTTGATGAAATGACGAAGCACGAATGTCGAATGACGAAGACATTCTGGAATCGGCGTTCCAAATCCGGTTGAAGCGCGCGTGCTCCGAACCTATCGTGGCCAACTTCTGAGGAGCCTTAGCTCAATTGGTTAGAGCGCTGCCCTGTCACGGCAGAGGTTGCGGGTTCGAGCCCCGTAGGCTCCGGGTGTCACGGGAATCGTGCTCACCTGTCGCGCCGTAGCCCCTCGCGAAGGCGGATGCTCGTGCTCATGATCGTAATCGTCTGCTTCAATAACTCGCCCGCTTTGGCAGCAACATCGAACACCGAACATCGAACTACGGAATTGACGCTCTGAATTTGGGCGTTGAATCCCAAGACCCTTCGATCATGAGCATGAGTACGAGCATGATCAGCGTAGCCCCCGCGCGTGACGCGCAGCGTTTACGCGGCAACCCTCTTCCAATCGTCCGGAGTGAGCTGAAGTTTCGCGGCCGCCATATTCTCCTCGAGATGCTTAAGCGACGATGTTCCTGGGATTGGCAGCATGACCGGCGATTTCTGCAGCAACCAGGCGAGGGCGAGTTGCACGGCGTTGACGTTATAGCGTTTCGCTTCGGCTTCGAGCGGATTGCCGGACTTGGTTAACGAACTTCTTCCACTGCCGCCGACCGGCGCCCATGGCAAGAATCCCATCTTTTCTCTGTCGCAATAAGTGAGCACGTCCTCCGATTCGCGGTCAGTTATGTTGTATCGGTTCTGAATGCTGACAATGGGCAAAATCTTTTTCGCTCGATCGATTTCCTGCGTCGTGACGTTCGATAATCCGACGTGCCGAATTCTTCCGGCGTCCTGCGCGGCTTTCAGCGCGCCGAGCGATTCTTCGATCGGCACCTTGCGATCGACGGTGTGCAATTGGTAGAGATCGATCCGGTCGAGTTTCAATCGCTTGAGACTTTTATCGACGCATTGCGATAAGTAATCGGGGCGCCCGTTCGGCACCCACTGTCCCGGACCGGGCCGAGTAATGGTCGATCAGATTTACTCCGAGATCGAGAGCGCGCCGCAGGACTTTTTTCGCGTTTTCGCGATCGGACGGCCAACCCCAAATCCCCTCGCCCGTCAAGCGCATCGCCCCAAAACCGAGCCGCTTTACCGAAAGATCGCCGCCCAGTTGAAATGTTGTCGTGGTAGCTGAAGTCGTCACTGCTGAAGCAAGTTTCTGAAAAACAGTTCCTGCCAGCACGGTCGCGCTGCCAGCAATTGAGGTACAAAGAAATTTTCGCCGAGTCATCCCAGGCACGATACGGCCCGCTTCACTGAGTTCAATCGCGCTAACGGGGATCGGGTCTGGCGTCGCGTCTTAATATTGCTAAATCGGTGAGCGAAGCAGTGGCGCCGGAGAATCAGTCCGATATCACCGATAAGGTACGGGACCCCCGCAGGCTCCGCGTTGGAGCAGCAAACAACGAACACCGAATATCTCTCCGAGCAGGAGGCGAACCCTAAACATCGAACTGCGGAATCGACGCTATGAATTAGGCGTTGGATGTTGGGCGTTCAACGTTGGGCGTTTTCCCACACAATAGCGGGCCGAACTGTAATCCTAACGGTCGGCCCCGAAAAATCTTTGAGCCAGTGATCCGCCTTCAAACCGGACCATGTAGGCTCCGCGGATTTTATTACATTTAATGTTTCCTCGCGAGTGGTCGATTTCAAAAGTAACATCTAAACTGTGGCAGCGTGGTTTTGGTATGCGGTCGTCGCAGCCGTTCTCTACGGCGCCCATCAAATTTTCACGCGACTTGCTTCCGAACGGATCGGCGACGGCCTGGGCGGTTTTGTAGTCGAGGCGAGCGCGGCAACGTTTATCTTGCTATATCTCGCATTTCTCTGGTTAGCCGGTCGGTGGAATCAAAAATTCAGCATGCCCGGATTCAATTACTCGCTGCTGACTGGAATTTGCGTCGGTGCCGGCCCTATTGCGTTTTTTCTTCTCTTTCAAAAAGGTGGTCCGCTTTCCGCCGTTCCAGCTATTTTGGCGGGCGGGGCCGCGATTATGGCCATCGCGGGCATTTTCTTTTTTCCACGAAACGGCTTCATGGCAACGAGTCGTCGGCGTTCTCTTCGCCTCATCGGATTGTTTTTGCTGCGTAAATAAAATCGGCGTTCACTTTGTCAGGACCTGCAACCCGACGTAAGCGGTCGCGTGTGTATCGCCGACGATGTCGCGTCCGCCGGTGAAAAGCAGGTTGATGTGCCCGTCCAACTTCAAGCTACCGCCGATGTTGAACGCTACGTCGGAACGGCCATTACGTTCCTTCGGTGAATTGCCGAATAACTCCGCGCCCAGCGTCAGCCGTTCATTAATTTCACGCTCCAACACTGCGCCGGCGTAAACGTAATTGCGCGTTTCGCCAGCAGTTTGCCACCAGAAACCACGTTGCCGTAAAGCGTCCACTTCTCCCAACTTTTCTGCGCGACCACTGGGAACACAAACGCAGACCGACCTTCGCCAAGTCCGCGCGCGCGATCCCCGGTCGACAGCAGCAACTGTGGATATATACCAAGCTGAAATTTGGATTGCTCGTTATTGAGAAAACGCTATTTCACGCCGATGAGGAGATCACCCGCACCGGCCATCGTCCCGTCGGCGTCGGCATGCACGACTTTGACGGGGATCTCCAATTTGAGTTGCACATTTGGCAATCCGTAATTGAGATCGAACAGAGGCGAATCCATCTCCGTTTTACCCGGAGTCCGCTCAAGGATGAACGGGACATTGATTTCCCAACCACCGGGCGGAGGCGGCTCTGGGTCGTCGGTCACAAATGGCGGACCGGCTTGCGACAAACAAATCGCCAGCAACGATCCAACGCCGACAATGACGCAATGAACTTTCATCGATCATCTACTTTGCCCCGCGATTGCAATCGAGCCTTTCGAATCGTGCTGGTTCAGACAAGAATGAACCGACAACTTATTCGACCTGGTACGCGCGAATCTCGGCCTGTTGCGAACCGCGATGCGGGACAGCGATGAACAAAGTGTCTCGCTCCGGCACGAAAAGCCCGGTGCGAGCGCCGTCTGCCGTGTCGGTCTTAATAAGAGCCTTGTAGGTGTTGGCATCAGCCTGCTCGATGGTGTCG
>QHPP01000034.1 GCA_003219125.1 Verrucomicrobiota bacterium | reverse complement strand
ATCCAGACTGGCTAGCTAATCTGCTTCTCCGGCCGGTGTCGAAGCAGTAAGTTCCAGCGATGATTCACCGAAAAGACCTTCTCAGAATCTGTCCAATTTTTTCGTCATAGTGGAAGATTTTTCTTGCCAGCGCGCGATTAGCTTTACTCCGTGACGGAACTACCCCGTCATTGAAGACCGGCTCAGGCTAACAGGGGATAAAGCAGGACCTCCGCGACCCGGAAAAGTTCGCACAAAGGAGGTTTTCTATGCAATTGACCAGTAGGCACGAGACACACACACCGATAGGCATTCTTGGCTTGAGCGTTGTGCGCTCTTGCGTTTTGTGGTGCCCGGCGCGCTCGCCACCATTTCCCTTCTAAGCGCAGCACTCCCTCCTCGAATACTTGCCCAGGACAGTTCCGCTGCGCCCGCCAGCGGAGGGCAAAGGGGGCAAGGGGTCAGAGCTAAGTATTGACACAAAGCGAGCTGTTCGTCATTCTTTGGGCCGATGGCTCGACCCTTGCGAATCGAATATCCGGGGGCGATTTATCATCTGTTGAGTCGGGGCGACCGACGCGAAGCCATCTTTAAGAGTGACAGCGATCGAGAGCTTTTCCTTGAGCTCGTGGCGCGGAGCTGCCGGCGAAGCGGATGGCAGATTCATGCTTATTGTCTGATGAGCAATCATTTTCATGTGGTGGTAGAGACGCCCCGTCCTAATCTGAGCGCAGGCATGCAATGGCTCCTGGGTTCCTACACTCAGCAATTCAACCGGCGACACCGCCTTTGCGGCCATCTTTTTGGCGGCCGCTACAAAGCGCTTTTGGTGGACGGGCGTCGAGGCGCGTATCTGCGGCAAGTATGCGACTATGTGCATCTCAATCCGGTGCGTGCGGGGATGCTGAGTGACAAAAACAAAGTGCACAGCTACCGCTGGAGCAGTTGTGCTCATTATTTAACCACCAAGAGGAAACGTCCCGCTTGGCTGAGGACAGATCGGTTGATGGGCGAGCACGGCTTAGTGAGGGAGAGCGCGCGTGCGCGCAGAGAATTTAGCCGGAGGATGGAAAGTTTGCGCAAAGAAGCCAACCAACCGGAAGCGGTGCAATCGATCCGTCGCGGTTGGAAACTGGGAGGGGAAGATTTCCTAGATTGGATTTTGGAGAAAATGGAGATCCTGACCAAAGAGGCTCATCCCGGCTGGGAGCGGGATGAGACCGAGCAGACCAAAGCTTGCAGAATTATAGAGCAAGAACTCAAGCGCCTGGGTTGGAGCAAGGCGGAGCTGAAACGACGCCGGAAGGGCGACGCCCAAAAGGTAGTGCTGGCGCGCCGATTGCGTGGGGAAACGGCGGTCAGTTTAAGATGGATAGCAGAGAATCTGCACATGGGAACCTGGACTCACGTGTCGAATCGGCTTTACCACGCTCCCGGCTAAGGAATGTCAATACTTAGCTCTGACCCCTTTGTAGTTCTCGCGTCCCGCGGAAACAGGCTTTTTAAATCGCGCCCCACCGGGCGGGAAGTTCGCGACGGTGAGACACCGTCGATCCGAGCCGGACTGGCGGTTGCCCGCGAGATGCGTGCGCTACCCAACGGCATTCGCGTGGGCGCATTTGGTATACGAATGTCCGATATAGTCCGCTAGGCTACGGCTTTGCTGCGGGCGAGAGTTTCTTTTGCAGATTGAAAGCCAGTTTCCAATCGCCGTTCATGTTAGCGCGCCAGATCATAAGGTAGATTCCGCGCCCAACTACATCGCCATGTTCTTTCGAATACTTACCATAGCTATAGGATAGATCGCCCGACCTACTCATCTTTGAGCCGACGGATTCGAAGGTTACCTTGCCGTGCTCCGGCGTCAACATGAGCTTGGCGGCAACAAGTCCAACGGCGGGAAACGATTTTTCCCGATAGACGCGTATGTCGTCGGTGGCGTAATCGAGAATGGCCTGGCCGATGCCGTTGCGCGCGGCCTCACCAAACTGCCGTTCTGCTTTTTGCAAACTGCGACGTGAATTCTCCTGCGGTTGTGTACCGGCGGTAACATCGGGTGGGAGCACTTGCAGGCTGGAAGAGGATTCGGGTGGTTGCGGATTTTCCGTGCCAACGTCGAGCGCGATTTTCCATCCACCGTCGCGCTGCCTGGCCCAGATGGTGACATAGTGGCCGAAACCGAGTGAGAGCGTTTCGTTCCGCTTTTTTAATTCCCACATTCCAGTGGTATATCCCAAGTCAGCGGCGCGCGCGGCGAAAGCGAATATTGGCTGCCAAATGAGCATGCCAGGAAAATCGGTACGCCCAGCCCAATACTTTTTTCCGTTTACCGCGCCCGGTGCGAAGGCGATGCGGTCTTCCGCAAAATATTCGACGCTCGCCGCCGGCATTCCTTTTGCGACCGAAAGATTGGAATACTCGCCGTCAATCTTGGCGATCTATCGGGCAGCGGAAGCGTCAGGGGATTGTGCTATTGCGCTCAAACTGGCGGCGCAGATCGCGCCGGCCAGAAATTAATTTTTGTGTTACAGACAAATTCAAGAGTTGGCGGCGTTTCAAAAGTAAAGACCGTGAAGGGTCATGGAGAATGTCGCCACTCATGAAGATTGGAAAGTCTGTTTTTCGGAGCTCGCGCCCGGGCTGGTTTTGTTCGCCCGGCAATGGGTGCGGAGCCCGGCTGATGCCGACGACGTGGTGCAGGAAGCTTTTGTCCGGTTCTGGCGACGCAATCTCAGCATTAAAAACCGCGCCCTGCTTTACGCCGCCGTCCGTTCCGCTGCGCTCGATCTCATTCGGCGGGATAACCGACGGGCGCGGCGGGAAATGGAAGTCTTTGGCGAGGCCGAGCGAACGGTGCAGCCGCAATTTGAGCAACTGGATGATTCGCAGCGCGCGCTGGTGGCAGCGCTCGATCGTTTACCGCGCGATCAGCGCGAAGTGCTGGTCATGAAAATTTGGAACGAACTTACCTTTGCCGAAATCGCAGAAGCACTCGGCATTTCGCAGAACACTGCGGCGTCCCGTTATCGTTACGGGCTCGCCGCCTTGAAAAAAACATTTCAACCGCAATGAACGAGGAACTCGAAAGTGAGCTGAAGAAACTGCGACCGGTTCAGCCGTCGCCGGAACTGATGGCGCGCATCGAGAGCGCGCTGGCGGATGGCGGGACTTGCGCGAGCAAGGTCATCCGACCAGAACGCTTTCGTGTTAATTGGCTCGGCCTCGGTCTGGGGCTGGCCGCGGCGGCAACTTTTCTCATTCTCGCGCGTGTCGATTTTCGTCCGAGCGATAAAACGAAACAAGCCAACGTTTCGGACACACCGTCGTTGCAGCAAAGGGCCGCGGCATTGCCGAACTATCAAGCGACCGGATTGACTCAGGTTGTTTACAGCAAACATGACGAGGGCCTGGTCTTTCCGCCGGGCGCGGAAGGGCCTTCGCGGCGGGTACGCACGGCGAAGCGGGAAACGTTGCGATGGCGTGACCGGCAAAGCGGCGCGCAGCTGGCCGTGTCCTATCCGACAGAGGAAGTCACCCTCATTCCAGTTTCAGGTCAATGAATTACCCACAAATGCGATTCAGCCTGCACCTTTTAGTGTCTCCGTCCGGGTGGTGGAACACAGGCAGGGAATGCCTGTGTTCCACACAGTTAAAACATCAAATACAAATATGAAAACGAAGACCATTAGCCTAATTGCCGTTAGCTTGATTCCGCTCACGGCGTTCAGCCAACCACAAACCCCGCCGCCGGCGCCGCCCAATCCTCCGACGGCACCCGTTCCACCGGCGCCACCGCGAGATCGCGATCGCGAGGACCGGATGCCGAAGGTGCCGGTCACATTTCTCGGGGTAGAAACGTCTGAAGTGCCGAGCGTGTTATGCGATCAGCTCGGATTAGCAAAAGGCTTCGGTTTGGTGGTGGATTACGTAGTGCCGGATGGACCGGCGGCCGTTGCGGGGGTGCAACAGAACGACGTGATCAAAATGTTGAACGATCAAATCCTAACGGATCCTGGACAACTGTCGAAGCTGGTCCGCAGTTACCAGGAAGGAACAAACGTGACCCTGACCATTCTGCGCAAAGGCCAGGAACAGAAGGTGACGGTCAAGCTGGCCAAGAAAGAAGTGCCGCGCCGCCGCGCCTTCATGGATCAAATGCGCCACATGAATCACGATTGGAACTTAGACTTCGGTGATATGGGCGATCTGAAGGAACAGCTGTCGGAATTGAAAGAGCAGCTTGGCGATGAACAACGCGGAATGATTCATGACGCGGTGGTGCGCGCGCGCGATGAAGCACAACGCGCTGCAGACGAAGTGCGGCGGAATGCTCAGCGCATCCGCACCATCACACGCAACAACGGCGCACTCCAGCGAACCACGATCGATTTGGGCAAAGCGCAGATTGTTCTTTCCGATGACAAAGGCGAGCTGCGGATCGAAAACAAAGAGGGCAAGAAATTTCTGACGGCGAAAGATCCGCAGGGGAAATTGCTCTTCAGCGGTCCCGTCGAAACGAAGGAAGATCTCGACAAGGTGCCGGCGGAAAGGAGTCTCCACGAGCGAGCACAGTTTCCTATGATCAGGTCTATTCCCAGCAGAATGGACGTCGCGCCTGGGAGATCCACACCGTCCTGATCTAGCAGAGAACTCCACCGGAACCTTAACCAGCCTGGCCAGCTTTCCGGTGGAGTTTTACTTGGACCTTCTGGCTCCGCAGAGGGTCGCCCTACCAGTTCTGGTTCCCAAAGTCTGTTTGGGAACCTTTGCCCCCGTCCCGAAACTCTGTTTCGTCTTCGGCGTGACATCGAACAGGAACGCGCGGTGAAGGAGAAACAGAGTTTCGAAAGCAGAAGCGCTCTCAAACTGAATTTGGGAACGAGAAAGAATACGCTTTCGTCATTCGGACTTCGTCATTCCTTCGTCCTTCGCCATTGATCGAGGGAGACGTGCCCGCGCACCGCAAAGGAGGAATTGCGACTCATTCGTAGAAAACGCAACCTGGAAACCGCAACTATTTTGTCACCGGCCCGAGCGGCAGTACAATTTTGTGAGACAATTCGTTGAGCACTTGTGCGAGACCCGCATAAATCGCGGAGAATCCGCAAAAAATCCCCTCATAGCCGGTGGCGTGTTTGAATCCCGCACTTGCCCCGGTGAAATCGCCAATTGCGAGGAGGAAGAAAAGAATCGTGAGAGAGGCGAAAACAATTTGCAGGGCGCGGTTTAGGCGCAACGTGCCGATAAACATGACGGCGGTAAACAGCCCCCACATCGCCAGATAGGCGGCCATGG
>QHPP01000033.1 GCA_003219125.1 Verrucomicrobiota bacterium | reverse complement strand
CCAGCCACTACCTGATTTCTTGACGTAGTAGGAGTCAATCAACGCGTTGCCAGTGCCAAAGGTGCTAGGGTCCGTTGCCTTGAGCGCCTGATAGCCGATGTCAACGCGACCATTCGGCGCAACATCGAGTCCCTGGAAGAAGGCATAGCCTTCGCCGGCGGTGCTGACGGTCTGGAGCGCGCCCCACGTCTGGCCTTTGTCGCTCGAGGTGCTGACGACGACGCGGCCGCCGTTCGCGGTGCGATTGACCCATGCCGCGTACAGTTTCGAACTGCCTACGCGCGGATCAGCGCCGAGTTCGAGGAACGAATCGGTGCGGAAGTTCGCGCCGGGGATCGGGCTATCAATGTCGGCGACTGCGCCGATGGCGATAGGCTTCGACCACTTGTTGCCGCCATCACGCGAGATGGCCACGACCTGCGCGAAACCTTGCTGCCACCCGACGTAGACGCTGCCGTCAGGTCCGCTGCGCACGGCCGATCCCTGGCGGCCGTTGCCGGTGCCGTTGTTGCCCGCTGGCGAAAGCTGGTTGCCTGCGGTGAACGACAATCCGCCATCCGTTGAATAGGTGACGACGATGGGCTCGGCAGGCAATTGATTCGCCGAGCGGAACTGTGTCCAAGTGACAAAGACGCGACCGAAGAACGGGCTGTTGGGATTCCGGTCGGCCCAGATATCTTCTTTGTCGTTAAAGTTATTGGGATTTTCTTTTGTGAAAGCAATTACCGGCGCGCTCCACGTCACGCCGTTGTCGTCCGAATACGACACGACAATCAACTCAGGAGGGGCTTTATTCGGATTCGATGTGAACGGGCTTTGCCCAGCTTTGTACGATGCGAGTGAGGCATAATACGCGCGCGCGCCGTTCGCATACGTGAAGCCACCGTTGCCGTCCGGCTTCGGGCCATAAACGATCACTGGGTCGCCGTCGGAGACAAACGGGCTGGCCACCCAGGCGGCCTGGTCGTCGAGCACTCCCCTGTTCGTCCATGTCGCGCCGCCATCGGATGATGCATACACGCCCGAGGTGCCGATATCGGGGAAGAACGAGCAATCATTGTCTGGGGCGTCTAAGCCACGCACGGGCCCGGGCCCGCAGGGAGGCTCCCTTTGCTCGTCGTTCGCGCCAGCAAGCAGGAGCAGGTTGCTGTTGGTTGGGTTGACGGCGATGGTGGGTTCATTCTGCTTGTTCGTTGGAAACCTTGCTGTACTGTCCGACGTTGCATCACCGGAGACCTGCGGTTTGTTCGCCTGCACGTTGATGAACGACGTTGCATGAACCAGATTGGCCAGCGCCATCGATAAGAATAAAGTAAGAAGTTTTTTCATAGTTTTGGTCAGTGGAAGTTTGCGAGCTTCGGGGGAGACGGCCTCCCTGTCAATGCCTTATCGTTGTCGATCTTCTATCGCGCCGGGGTGGCGAGTACAAAAACAGGGACGCGGTTGTCCGCGTCCCTGAAATTTTCGAACTCCGTTGCGATTATTTAATCAGCGTCAAAGAGCAATGCTATTGGCACAAATGTGCCCGATCAAGGTATGCCGTTGAATACGCCCAGCCCAGTCACGTTATCCCAGCCCGGACCAGTGAATTGCGTGGGTGACCCCACGGAATAATGATCGAAGGTACGAAGCCGGTCTACCGTGCCAAAGCAATCGTCAATGCCATCGACGAAGTTTCGTCGCGCGACCGCGGTCTTGACAGATCCGACATCATAATACGAAGGCGGACCGCCACTCCCACTCGCACCGTAGAAGAATGGATTGGCAAAGCCATGCGGACCAGCAACGCCGGCTTTCTGGTCCGAGAGCGCCATGATCCCGGCAACGATTGGGCATGATAAACTAGTCCCGCCGAGGCGATATTCGTCATATTGCACGGTAGCGGGATGAGCATTGCAAAATTGGGGGAAAGTCTGCGTTTGACCGACGAGATAGCCGGTATTCGGGTCACCGAGCGCGGCTATGTCCGGCACCGCACGGCCAGTTTTACCTGTCAGGTTCCCTCCATAATTCGTCTGGTAATCAGGTTGCGGAAAGAGCGTGCTGTATCCGCCGCCTGAGCCGTAGAGGTATCCCGTGTCGGTGCAGGCCAGAGTTGTTGTGTTGCAATTATAGGTGTGCGTGCCCCAGCCGGTCTCAAGAGCGCGTGTGTTTCCTGAGGTTACACCGAGGCTGGTGCCGCCAACCGCTGTCACCCACGGGCTTGAGGCGGGCCAGTCTGTCTGTGCATATCCAAGCACCGACGTCTCGTCACCGCTATCACCCGAGGAGAAATAGACGCCGATGCCTTCGATCGCCGCCTGGATGAAGGTGTCATTCAGCGGCTTGACAAACCCAAAAGGCAAACGTGCGTCGCCGTGGAATCCGTACGAGTTCGACACAATCTGCGCGAGGTGATTGTCCACCACGTGATTCATCGCAGCGTCCAGGTCCTGATAGTTGTTAGGCGCGCCGACGTAAACGATGTTGGCGTTTGGCGCCATGCCATGAACGGATTCCACGTCGAGGGTCTCCTCGCCGTACCAGCCCGTCGGGCCCTGCGCGCGGTTGTCTTTCACGTTGTATGTGCCAGGCGACACGACCTGGGTGAAGGTGGCGCCGCCAGACGTACAAGGCTTGCCGCTGCAGACCTGGTCGAACGGCGGAAGCCCGCGGTTCGTGGACCACTGGTTAACATCCTGCAGGATGGTCGGCGATGCGTAGGCGTCAATGATCGCCACGGTCTGACCGGTACCATCATAGCCTGAGATGCCGTAGGCGCCTTTCACCTGCGTGGGTGTGTGTCCCTTGATTGACCATGGTACGAAGACCGGGTCAGAACCACCCGCCGCGGCAAAACCAGTCGGGTAACCATATGGTGAGTTAAGCTCCGCCCAGAAGGCTGAAAGGGGAGGCGCGTTCCTGAAACCCGCCGACGGCGGCGCATTGCCGTCCACCGCAATATTCGGACGGATATACTCCCAGCTTTGATCGAGCCCTGCAACGCCGCTAACCACGTCAGCAAGCGAACTGGGGATGGATACATCCGCAGATGGTGAGCGGAGCGTTAGCCCGAGATCTTTAGCCTTATACATGCCCATGCTGACGCCGAATGCCGCCTGTGCCTGTGCAACGGTTCCCTGCGCCGAAACGTAATGATTGTTTTGGGGGGTGTAGACCAGACTAAATCCCTGGCTTGTCAGCCAACTCTGGACTTGTGCTGCTTGATTGGCAGTTGGCGCGAACTGCTGCCGGAATTGCGCTGGCGTCAGGTAGTGACGATATGATTTGCTCTTAGGATTGGATACGGCACGCGCCAGTGCTTCGGCGCCGCTGGGGTTGTTCCAACCCAGATAGACCCGGAATCCTAACTTATCACTTGCATTGGCCGCGCCGGTATAATTTTGCGACGTAGCCCAGCTCGGTTTGCTTCCTTTAAGCGTCGATCGGGGCGAAGGCGCGGCGAGAGCGATGATGCTCAGTACAACAGAGAAGAATATTAAGGATACTGCGAGGATTTTTCTCATAGATTTTTGGTTTAGTAGAAGGATGGAAGTCGGCGAGCCTCGGTGGAGACAAGCTCCTTGTCAACACCTATTCCGCACTAAAAAAGGCATAATTTGCACGCAGGAAAGATTTGAACCGTTTCATGTTGTTTTAACGAACTCCTCCGCGGCGGATCCGCGCTTCGAAAGACTCGCCAATCAAATCATTCCGCCGAGCGTCAAATAGCGTTCGTCTATCTTAATCGCCCTGCGCGACTGCGTCAGCGAAGGCAAGATCGCCCGAATTTAGGTCCAGCTCGGCTTCCGCCGATGTGCCAAACACGCGTGCCCGCTTATCATCGAATTCTCCTTCCCATCGGGCGACCACGATCGTCGCCAGACAATTTCCGATGAGATTTACGCAGGTGCGCCCCATGTCCATCAGTTCGTCGACGCCAAAGATTACCGCCACACCAATCGGGCCGAGGCCCGCCGGCAGAAAGCTGTTCAATGTCGCGAGCAAGACAACCAGGGAGGCGCGCGGCACGGCTGCTACGCCTTTGGAAGTGATCATCAATGCCAGCATCATCATGATCTGTCGATCCCAGCCCATGTGTTGACCGGTCGTGGCTTCGGCCGCTTGCGCCACGAACACCGAAGCCATCGCCAGATAAAGAGTCGAGCCGTCGAGGTTGAATGAATAGCCGGTCGGCATGACGAACCCGACGATGTGCTTCGGCACACCAATGCGCTCCATTACCTGCATGGCTTTTGGCAGCGCCGATTCACTGCTCGTGGTCGCGAACGCGAGCGCAGCTGGCTCGCGTACCGCCCGGACGAATTGCCACAGCGGCACCCGGACGATCAAAATGACAAGCCCGAAAATCAGGACAATGAAAATGAAGAGTGCCAGGTAAAGCGACAGAACAAGATTGCCCAGATTTACGAGCACGCGGAGACCCTGGGTGCCGATCGTGTGAGCCATCGCCGCGCCGACGCCAAAGGGCGCGAACATCATCACATAGTTGGTGAACTTGAACATGACCTGAGAAAGACTCTCCATCGCGCGAATGATTGGCTTTCCTTTCTCGCCGATTGCTGAGACTGCCATGGCGAAAAGAACCGCGAATACGACGATTTGGAGCACGTCACCGTGCACCATCGATTCGATAACGCTCGAGGGGAACACATGCACGAGGGTTTCGATCAACGTTTTCGGGTGGCTCTGGCCGATTGTTTTGACGATGTCCGTGTTGCTCGGCGCGAGAGTCACGCCCA
>QHPP01000032.1 GCA_003219125.1 Verrucomicrobiota bacterium | reverse complement strand
GTAACCGGTAATGATAATGATGGGACAATCCGGTTGTTCCCGCTTGACGAAATCGTAGACGTCGTCGGCGGGACCATCGGGAAGTTTGAGGTCGAGAAAGACGAGATCGAATTTTTGTTTCTCCAGTGCGCCGATCGCTTCCTTGACCGTGCCAACGACGACACGGCTAAAGCCGATTTTCTTGAGGAAGAGTTTAAACAGATTTTGCAAACTCTCGTCATCGTCGACGACAAGCACAGTGGGTTGCCCGGACTTCTCCTCCTTGAGGATATCTTTATCGAGCGCGTTCTTTTTAATTCGCCAACGACCACCGATTTGAATCGCGGGCAGCTGCCCGCGCTGCACTAGATAATAAACCGTAGGAAGCGGAATTCGGAGATATTTGGCGGTTTCCTTAACGGTAAGCAGGTTATGCATGCGTCCTATTCATCAACTTGCGCCTGCTCACGCAAGATTTATTCACGATTTAATCATTATAAAGACTAGAATCAAAGTCAAACCCTCTTTTGCGAGGGCCAAAGAATTCGTCCTCCGGGGGAAGCCGCCGATGGACCCCGCCCGCTTTTCGCTGCTGGACAAGCGAAATGCCGCGGTGAACTATTCGAATTCGCGATGAGCGTCCTTTTTTTCAAGCGGTTCCTGAAACGCCCGCTGCAAATCGCCTCGATCATGCCCAGCTCGCAAGCGCTGGTCGAGCGAGTCGCAAGCAAGATCGATTTTGATCGAGCGCGGGTAATTGCAGAGTACGGTCCGGGCGAAGGCGTGCATTCGCGTGCCCTGGCGCAACGGATGCGAACGGATGCACAGTTACTTTTGTTTGAAGTTGATCCGCATTTTTCGCGCGACCTGGCCCGGCAGTTCGCTGACGACCCGCGCGTGCGAGTGATCAACGCAAACGCCGCGACCATTCGTTCGGAACTGGCGCAACGCGGCATCGCCTACTGCGATTACATTATCTCTGGAATCCCTTTTAGTATTTTGGAGATCGAAAAGAAACGCGATCTCCTGCGGCAAACGCATGACGCTCTTGCTCCCGGCGGTGCTTTCATCATTTATCAGGTGACAAACGAACTGCGCCAGCACGCGATCGATTTTGCGCCTGAGTCGGAGTCCGAATATTTCCTGCAAAATATTCCGCCAATGTTCATCACCGTTTTCCGTAAAGCGGGCGAGCTTAATGGAAACGGCGCAATCGATCCTCCCGAGTCGCGGTTTTCCTCGAACTACGCGCGATGAAAAGCGTAAAAACGCGCATCGAAAAAGATTCGATGGGCGAGATGGCCGTGCCGAAAGATGCGCTCTATGGCGCGTCGACCCAGCGTGCGGTCTTGAATTTTCCGGTGAGCGGCTATCGATTCAGCCGCCCCTTTATTCGTGCGCTCGGCTTGATCAAATGGGGCGCAGCCCAGGCCAACCATGATCTTGGGCTGCTCGACGCCCGTCGTTCCGCCCTCATCGTTCAGGCGGCGGAAGAGGTGATCGAGGGCAAACTCGACCAGCATTTCCCAGTCGACATTTTTCAAACCGGGTCCGGCACAAGCACGAACACGAACGCGAATGAGGTGATCGCCAATCGTTGTGCGCAACTGGCCGGCAAAGCAATCGGTTCGCGCGAGCTGGTCCACCCGAATGATCATGTCAACATGGGGCAGTCGAGTAACGACGTCATTCCGTCGGCGATTCACGTGAGCGCGGCGGAACAATTACAAGACTGTCTGCTGCCGGCGCTGGAAAAATTAAGGAGCGCGCTTTCGGGCAAGGCGAAAGAATTTCACGACATCATCAAAATCGGCCGCACCCATTTGATGGATGCCACGCCGGTGCGGCTGGGCCAGGAATTCGGTGGCTACGACCAGCAGGTGGCATATGGAAAAACGCGCGCCGAAAAAGCGATCGAGGTTTTGCGCGAACTTGCGCTCGGCGGGACGGCGGTAGGCACGGGACTGAATCGGCATTCGGATTTTCCGGCGAAAGTGATGCGGCATTTGCATCAACGCACCGGCATCGAATTTTTCGAAGCACGCGATCATTTCGAAGCGCAAGGCAGCAAGGACGCGGTAGTGGAAGCGAGCGGGCAGCTAAAGACGATCGCCACCAGTCTATTCAAAATCGCCAACGACATTCGCTGGCTGGGCAGCGGGCCACGCTGCGGGATAGGCGAAATTCGATTACCGGCGACGCAACCGGGCAGCTCGATCATGCCCGGGAAGGTGAACCCGGTTTTGTGCGAATCGATGATGATGGTGTGTGCGCAAGTTTTCGGAAACGACGCGGTAATCACCTGGGCGGGTGCGAATGGAAATTTCGAGCTGAACGTGATGATGCCAGTGATGGCGCACAACATTCTGGAATCGATCCGGCTGCTCGGAAACGTGGCCGACGCTTTCACCGAGAAATGTGTGGTGGGGATTGAAGCCAACGAAGAACGTTGTCGCGAGCTGGTGGAGCTCTCGATGGCGATGGTGACGAGTCTGGCGCCGAAGATCGGCTACGATCGCGCCGCCGAGATCGCCAAGGAAAGCGCGCGAACGGGCAAAACCGTGCGAGAAATTTGCCGTGAGAAAAAGGTGCTGCTGGACAACGACCTTGAGGGCGCGCTCGATCCGGTGGCGATGACACAACCGGGGGGAACCGGATCTGGCGGCGGCTAGAAGATGCGCGCGGGATCGTGCTTGGCCGGCGTGATCGTTAGCCTGCTAACGATCTCAGTGCTGGCGGCGGAGACACCGATAGATGTTTCGGCAATCGTTCCCAAAGCAGAGGCCGAAAAAATTCTGGGCGAGTCAGTGCGAAACCCCGCGCCGCTAAATGCTAACGGAAAGGACGGCTATTATTCGAAGTGCAATTACTACGGCACGAAGTCCGTCTGCTCGCTTCTGTTGCGTGTTCGCCAGGCAACTGAAAGCAATGTCGATCCACTAACCGAATTTGATCAGATCGCGTCCAGTAGCGGGAAAATGAAAGTGATCGAGGGCCTGGGCGACAAAGCGGGCATGTTCAATGGCGCGCCAGAGAATGGATTACCCCCTAATGTGATCATGCTTTACGTCGTCAAAGGAAGGTCATTCATCACCATCGGAATTGGCGGAATCGCGGATGAAGCAGTAGCGCTGGAAAAAGCCAAACAAGTCGCGCAAAAAATCCTGGCGCAATTATAGGCGCGGCTCGACGGAGTCTCGCTCCCGACGCTCTGCGGAGCCGCAAGCAAGCTCAACGGTTGTGTCCGACGCCCGCGGGTTTAACATCTCGGCGTCATGGTAGCGAACGTTCATGGTCCGCAGTTTTCCGGCGGCGCCAACATCGCGATCAAATGTCCGGCCCACACATACGAACAGACCGTCGCCTTTTATCGCGACACCCTGGCGTTACCTTTGATTGAAGAGGAATCGGACGGTTGCATTTTTCAGTTCGGGCCGAATCGGCTTTGGGTCGATCTGGTCCCGAATCTGAGCCAACCTGATGTCTGGCTCGAATTGGAAACAAATGACACCGAAGCAGCGGCTTCATTTTTGAAAGTGAACGGCATCCCACGCCGCGATGAAGTGGAGCAATTACGCGAGGACTTCGATGGCTTTTTCATCTCCGCGCCCAACGGGGTCATTCATCTCGTGATCGGGCACGAGGAAGCGTGATGCCTTGCCATCGGCCAACCCAGGTACCGAAGCCATAGTAACCGAGGGGCAGTAGCCGGCCGGTGTTCACCAATTCATCGACCAGTGTTTTCGTGGACAAGACCTTGGAATTATCGGCTGGGCCGCCGTAGTCATCGATTATCAACCAGCAACCATCCATCAGTTTGGGTCCATAGCAGTTGATGTCGCGTTTACAATTGGCATCCGCATCCAGGATGAGGAGACCCACTTGATCAGCATCCAAGGTGCCATGAACGGCTGCGACAACCTCGGGCTCAAAGGAATGGCCCTCCAGGATTGTGACTCGTTCGGCCACGCCTTGCCGCGCGAGATTGCGTTTTAATGAACGCAAGATGTTGCGCGTGGCCAGACGATGTTTGCGAAGACTGCCACCGGGCTCAATGGCGATGAGCTTTTTCGCCTCCCTTGCATCCCGAACACCCCACGCTGCCGCGAC
>QHPP01000031.1 GCA_003219125.1 Verrucomicrobiota bacterium | reverse complement strand
TCCTTCCTCCTTCTTACTTTCCCCTTTCACATCGGTCCCCGTAGTTCAACGGACAGAACGGAGGTTTCCTAAACCTTAAATGTGGGTTCGATTCCCGCCGGGGATAGAAATCAGCCGAGAAAAACTGTTCCCGCCTAGTTTTTTTGGTTACACTTTCTTTGGGCAATGCCAAAAAGGTGTTGTAGACGTGTTGCGGCTCAGCCGTTCCTGCCCGACGCAAATGCGTGCCGTCCGCCTTGTCGTCTCATTCTTCGCAACCAATGCGAATTCCGCGATTTCAAAAAAGTCTAAACAGACCGTGATGAAGTTCGGCGGGTTGCCGGCTTTCGATTGCGTTTGGATCTGCTCGGCTCGTGTTTCGCGGTATCCTGTTCAGCCTCGGTTAAGGCAGTTTGCAGAACTTTCTTGAAATCAGCGAACGCTTTTAAGCCGGGGCCCTTATACGCGGGAAACATCGATTTCATTGTCACGTCTGAGGTCTCTCTAATTGCATCTTTCGCTTTTGCGTGGTGTGAGTGAATGATGCACTCGCCAATCACGAGATAAAGACCCATGAAGAGCGCATGCTTGGGTAACTTCATTGCGATAGCCTTCCACCAGCGCTGCGTCTCCAAGTCATCGTCCGAGAACCAGACGATTGAATTCGCCCATGATCTAGCTTGGTCGTTTGTGAAACGCCGAACGTGTTTCGCGAAGGTGAATGTTACATTTTCAAGGCGGTGCACTAACGGGTTCCGCAGTTCGGAAAGCCAGCGGATAAATTTCCGCTGAGGGTTAGAGAGTAAGGCGAGCTCTTCGCAAAGTTTGATTTTCCCGAACTGTCCGCCCAGCGGGAGTCGCTCAATGAATCTTGCCAACGATTCGCCTCCAATGTTGGCGATGAGCAGTTGAGTCACGGCAGCTTCAAGCAACGCATGAGCTTTTATCACGAATGACCAGTCGTCTTGCTTGAGCAGTCCATGAAGGACATCGCCCTTTTGACGTAAGTCGCCAACCAGACCGCGAATAGTGTCGCGGAAAAGTTTTTCAGCGTCTTTTCTATAGATGTACACGCGACGGTATAATTATCGGTCTATCTCCTCTGCCAAGATGGTCGCGATACAAGTCCTGCAGCCGCTGATCCGAGTGTGAAGTGATGCCACTCTGGGGTTGTTTCTGCGAGCAAGTCAGTAGCCATGATGAGCACTGTCCAGCGATACGGCAAAGAACGCGGTACGCCGTGAGATATTGCTAGGCGGCGTCGTCTAAACGACGGCCGTCGATCGTGAGACGCAGTTGGGGATTCTGCACAATGAACCCTTCGGCATGGAACAGACTCCAGTCAGGCGGTATGTGACCAGTCAGATCGAGATCGAATTCTGGAAAACTTCCGAATATTGAAGCGACTGCGGGATTCCATCGTTTTACTTTCAGTTTCGCTGTTACTCGCGAGTCAGATATTTCGTACGATCCGCGATAGAAATAGCCGAGATCACCTCCATTGACTTTGCCGTCCTTGAAGACCGCTAAGCCTTCTCCAAAATTGGAGGACGAGACGGCGGAGAATTTGACGGCATATATACCGGGTTTCATAAGATAGTTGTGGTCCTTTTTAGGCGTCGTTCATGGTCCTCTTAAAGCGAGTCGTCGAACGTCAGAGCATCTCTATCCGTCGCCTTCGACAAACATCGGCAAAATCGGATTGATTGAAAGTCAAAATCGCGTCGATGCGAACATTTGGATCATTTAGAATAAAGCGAATGACCATGTCTACCAAACTGATCGCACGTAAACGATTTTGGGATTCGCGAATTATAGCATGCAATGCCTCATCTCGGTACGAGGCATCATCGATCAGCTCGGTCTTCGGGTGCTTTAAGAGCAGATCGAAACGATTTACGCGCATCGGATTCTTGATAAACCGTGTGTTCAACGTTTCATAAAGTATGGGCCACGGCACAGCGATCTTAGCTTTGTCGATGACGTCGGATTTGGCTGAAGCGGAAGGGTGTTTCTCTTCGTGTCCATCGAAGAATGCGAACCAAAAGCCAGTGTCGACTAAAAGTGTGCCGTTAGGGCGCATCGGGTTTAGGTACGCCTTTGGGTGGACCGTAACCTGTCCAAGGCGGCGCTTTGCGGGCGCCTATGATGAATCGGCCTGTGATGTCTTTGTCGTCCGGACCTTTAGCGATCAGATAAAAACGGTTCGCCGGGTCCATTTTTATGCTGCTGTGTAACGAGTTGCTTACCTCTGTTACAATGTTGGTTTCGTACTCGAAATCAAGGAAAGCTATGCTGTCGCCGCATTCGAAGGCGTTTCGAGCATCTAGCCATTTATACAAACTTTCATAATCGCCCTTAACACCCAAATCGAATGACAGCCAAATTCCCTGCTTCATATAAATTTCATAGCTGTCTGGGTTTTTTAAGCCAAGCGCATTTATTGAGCGGGTTATGAGGCAGTCGTCGAAAAGCGAAAGATTTGTGTCACCTGTTGTGTCCACCCGGCGGAGTAAAAATGAGCAGATTCGTGATTACCCGGGACGATCTTAACAATTATTCAACACGTTTGAAGGCAGTTGTTTGCTCACTGCTGATGACATCGGCGAATTCCTGCAAAAAGGCCGTTTTGCCCTTAAGAAATCCTTGTTCTATCCGTTGAACTACGGGGACGATGACATTTCCGATTGCCGATTTTGGATTTGCGATTTTAAGGCAAGAACCGTTCGAAGTTGATTATAGATGGCAGGTTGTATCAGCGGCCGAGTAAGCGCGGGTCGAAGTCAAAATTGATCTGCGGATGAATCCGGACGCGCTTGAAATCGGGATGCTCGGGATTGAGTAGGAAATTTGTGTCGTCTGGACTGATGGCGCTCGGCAGAGCCAAAACTGCAGAACGGCGCTCTTGCACCCAGCGGTCGCCGATTTCCATCGTCTCCGCTGGCGGCGGAGTAACGCGCCAGTTGGCCGGTAGTTTTTTAATAGGAAAGATTTCCGTGAGACCGTCCGGCCATTCCAAATGAAACGCTTTGTATTTTTCCTCGAGAATGAACGGCACGCGATTGGCGAAGACCTCAAACGCAGCGGTAGATTGATGTTCGCTTACGTAGATGACATGCACGCCCGGTGAGTTCCACCGGCCTCCATATCGCCACGGGCCTTCTCCGGTAAACGCCGTGTTCGCGCGACTCGCCCGCACGATCCGCCACGCCGAGGCCATCGCGTTTTAGGAATAGACGCCGTAATCGATTCGCCCGAGCAAATTGTCCACCTCGCGCGCGCCAATTTCCGTTTCGGCAGAATCGAGCGGAACGGCCCCACCAAGACCGTACTGCGGATGTTTCAACCAGGCCCGCGCCTTGTCGATGCTCCCGAAGACATTCGTCGCGTGTTCAAGCAGCTGCGAAAAGCGCATCACCTTATCCGATTCAGCGGGTGACAATCGCCCGTTCGCTTTCCGTCTCTGCAAGGTCGAGCGCGAGATGGAAAGTTTTGCTGCGAGCTGCTCAAATGGCATGTCGATGCTGTCTTGCAAAGTCTCCAGCTCCCGAAACCGCAAGCCTTGCTGGATACGCCGAATCAGCTCATGCGGATGCTTTGCTTTGGCACGAACCGTTTTCTTTTCCAACGTGGCAGTTTTCATTCAGATCACGTGTCTATTCAATTGACACAACTTAATCGCTCAATTGGGCAGGTCAAGAGATACCTGGACCGAAAACTTAAATCCGTTACCCGAGCGATCGAAATGAGCCGAACGATCTCAGATTTGATCTTCGCCCGACGCCGAAGACGATTGCTAAGCGCTGACCTGGTCGAGAACCGTGCGCAGCTCGTGAAAGTCTATTGGCTTGACCAGGTGAAAATCGAATCCCGCTTGTTTGCCGCGGCGAACGTCTTCGTCCGTGCCAAATCCAGTAATAGCGACGGCTTTAATCGGCTGTTTGCGTTTTACCTGGGAAATCACGTCGTAGCCGGTGCCATCGGGAAGGCCAATGTCGCTCAGCACGACATCGAATTGCTGCGACTGCACGATTGCCAAAGCGCTTTGCGTATTATCGGCGACTGAAATTTGGTGGCCGAAATGAGTGAGCAAACGCGACAAGGTTTGTCGTGTGTCTCCGTGATCTTCCACGAGCAAAATGCGCAACGACTTTGTCTGTTTCTGCGGAGCTTCAGAATTCACGCCGGTCTTTTCGACGTGGTTGGCTACCGCGTCAAGCGTGACCTTGAAGGTCGCGCCATAACTTCGACCGCGGCTCTGCACTTCGATCGCGCCGTGATGAAGATCGACAAGATGTTTTGAAATCGCCAAACCCAGCCCGAGCCCGCCAAACTGACGGCTGACAGAAGGGTCAGCCTGCTCGAATGCCCTAAATAGCGAAGCCTGCCGTTCGACTTCAATTCCGATCCCATTATCGGTGATTTGAAGCTGAAAACGGCCGCAATCGTCGTTGGAGCTCCGGATTTCGATCTTTCCGCCGGGAGGAGTGAATTTCACGGCGTTGTTAATGAGGTTCCAAAACACCTGCTGGATTCGAACCGAATCGGCCCAGATGTGATACTCCTCTGCGTCTAACTGAACGGAGACGTTTAATTTCTTTTTCTCGATATCTGTCTTTGCGATGTCGATCGTTTTGGGAATGAGGGCGTGCGCGTCGACATGCTCAAAGTGCAACTCGAGCTTGCCGCGCGTGACCCGAGTGAGATCGAGCAGGTCGTCAATCAGCCGCGCCTCCAATTGGACGTTGCGTTTGATTATGTCCACGTCCTCCACGAATTCCGGCTCAAGTTTAGCGGCGTTATCGGCAA
>QHPP01000265.1 GCA_003219125.1 Verrucomicrobiota bacterium | reverse complement strand
CAAGACCAAGCTGACGCACGCGCTTGGATATGACGTTGATAAGCAGTTGCGGGTTGGGAATGATCTGGCTGGCTTCCTGCAGGAGTTGAGTCGTCATAATGCGCAAGGTGTGGACGGCGCGGGTAGGCTCCGTCGGGAATTCGAGAATCGTCGGCGAGGCGGACGAAATGGGACCAGGGAAAAGACGAGAGCCGAGCATCGCGACGAAAGAAATGCTGAATGTGGGAAGGTAGCGCGCGGTTGTCAACCGATTTTTCCCGCGCACGGGAATTGACCCCGGCTAGCGAATGTCTTCGACGTAGCTGGTAATCCGGTAATCGGTGACGTCACCCAAAAAGTCAAGCGACCGGTCATAATGCCAGCTGGTATTGCCGTTACCGTAAAACGATTTGGCAATAATTGCCCCTGTCACGTCCGGATTACCGTTCATGGTAAAGTCTGCGCTCGGGGCATAAAACGTGGCCACAAAATCGCCAGGCGAATTGATGTTGATATGCTGGGACGATCCATCGGTCGGGCTAATGCTGTAGAATTGCAGGTTCCCGGCGTAACCAGTCTCGTTGATAATGTCACGTGCTTTAACATCGACGTTGCCGTCAATGAAAAACTGCACATGCACTCCAGGCTTCACATCGATTGCGCCGGTAAAGTCACTTGTCAGATGGATGGCCACGTAGGTTTGCGACGATCCATTTTGGTTGATAGTGAGGGTCTTGTCGAAACTGGAGAGCAAGTAGACGGTCGGTGCTCGGGCAGTGCCCGCGGTCGGCGGAGTGACTGTAGTATTGGCGTTTATTTTGGTGGGCGAAGCTTGAGGCGCAGGTAAGTAGGTCGGTATTGAGAATGAGTCCAGCGTAAACGGCACATTGTTGTCGATGGTGCCGTGCACGTTGAGCGTTTTCTTTGTGGCCGTTCCGCCATTGGTGTAAAGGTTTCCATAGATGTCTCCCATGATGGTGGCGGTACCGTTGTCAATTTCTACCGTTCCGCTTTGCGAATCCGCGTAACGAGAATCGGAAGGGTTCGTCTTAACCGTAGGATCGTAGGGCCCTACGCTGGATCGGAAACTGTCAATATAGGCGGCCGATCCAAGACCATAGAAGCTTCCGCTTACTTTGATCGCAGCTTCGAACGGGGTGATTGGCGCAGCGATTAATTCAATACGGCGGCTAAGCTGTGGCGCCGGTGAGACCGCGACGATGGCTTTGTTCGTTCCATCCCCGGTGGGACCATAGGTCGCAGTGAAATGGTCATATTTGAAATCTATCTTGCGCAGGAGGGTATCACCGTCGCCGCGAGTCGACGCGTTAGCGACGAACCTGTTTCCATTGCTCAAGCGATCATCCATTCCGGTGCGCTTCAATCCCTGCAACGGTGAGGTTCCTTTCGAACGGATACGATACCAGGCATTACCAGTTGTCGGATCGGTGTAAAAGAGGTCGACCATCTCGCTCGTGCGCAGACTGTTCGTGCCAAAGGTTGTCGTCCCGCTGGTGTAAGTGGTGCCGGAAGTTGTCCAACCGTTACCGGCGCTAAAGGCACTGGAGGGATTAGATGCTATCTTTCGGACCTCATTGTAGGCAATGTCAGCGCCGCTCTCCGCCGCATAGAGCGCTTCGTTCCAGGAACGGACCTGGTTCGACGCCTGATTATAGCGGGTGGTGCAATTCAGCAGCACATTGGCTGCGATTACCGAGACAATAAAAATCGTGCAGACAGCACAAAGAAGGGCGTTCCCTCGCTCGTTTGAAGTGAATGATACTTTCATAAGATTTATCCGCGTCGTTTGTTTCGGAGATAAGCGAGAGAAAAGACGGTTGTCCCCGCGCGTTCGTCGGCGACGTTCCCGCTCGTAAAAATCGGCAGAAACGTGACCGACATAGTTGTATATTCCGTGTTGGTAAGCTCCGTATCGCTGTCTTTTGGCACTAATGAATCTGTGCTGGAGGCAACGGTTGTGACAACGCCATCTTCTGTGCGCAAAATAGAGGCACCGTTGATTGAGTAGACTACGGTGCTGGTAGCCGGCGTTGCAGTCCCTACATAGTCATAGTTCACCTGATAACTGCTGGTAGGCGAGATTGTCGGAGTTCGCATTGTACCAATCAGGGACGAATTGCTTTGGCCGTCTTGGTCGTTTGATTGAACGACGTACTTGGGGATGGTCAACGTAACCGTTTGCTGATCCGCTGAGGTGGTGACGATGAGCGCCCGCTTCACATCGCGGTTGAGATAATCGATAATGCGGATTTGCTGGATATGTGTGGCGAAGTAATTATCCACCGCGTTAAAGCTCTTTTGCAACGCGAGCGAGGCCGTAATGATGGCGGCGAAAATGACCACCGCGATGGCCATGGCCGTCATCATTTCGGCAAGGGTAAACCCGGATTGGTGAGGATGGTGTCTTAGCTTCATTTCTTTGTGCCGTTGGAAATGATGAGCGAAGTTTGCTCGGTTCGTTGTCGCCCGCCGAGCACTCCGGTCCATGACTGCGAAATGTCCACTTTGATCAGCGTAGAACCAAGGCTAGTAGCGGTAGAATCGAGACTGACCGTGCCGTTCGTTGCCCGCGTCATTTGAGTAACGCCATTCGGCGTAGGGTATGCCGATATTTTGACGACTTCGGTGGCGAATTTAGCAAAGTCGGACGTGTTCGCCGCAGTGGCCAAAAGGTTCTGAACATATGACGTAGTCGTCAGATCGCTGAAGGCCAAGTTACGGAAGACTTCGGTGCGAGCTTGGACGGCCTCGATGGCCCCGACCGATTGCTTGCTCGCCGCGATAAACCGCAGAACAACGGCGTTCGCTTCGAAAAGGGATGCGAAAAAGGAGGCAAGCAACAGTGTGGCGACGAGGATTTCCACGAGTGTCGTGCCTGAGGCATGATTTTTGGGAGACAGTTTCACGGATTTATATATATTATAGATTTCATAATACATATAGCAAAGAGAGTGCCGCACGGCCCTAAGATCGAGCGGCAAACGCGTCAGGTAAATCAGCTGTATATATCTTACAACAAAGTGGTTATGATTTAGTCGCTCTATGGCGACGCATATCCTTCGCAGTTTTGCCTGGAGCTAGACCGTCTCTCCTTGCCATCGTTAACTAAATAGGCGAAGTAATCGCGCTGGCCGCGGCGGGCGCGGCCACACATCGCGGGCTGTGGCTCAGCTTGGTAGAGCGCCTCGTTCGGGACGAGGAGGCCGTGGGTTCAAATCCCACCAGCCCGATTAAACGCACCTGGTCAAGGCATGAACGAAACCGTCCTCACTACCATTGCGTTCACCGGATTCACGGTCGCATTTTTTCACGCTGCGATTCCGACCCACTGGTTGCCCTTCGTGGCAGCGGGTCGTGCGCAACGCTGGAGCCATTCCAAAACACTCCTGATTACCGCGCTAGCCGGCACCGGCCATGTCCTCACGACTGCGCTACTTGGTTTAATCCTAACCATTTTTGGAGTCGCGCTGAGTTCGCGCGTTGGCACGTGGTTCCCCCGAATAGCGGGAGCATTGCTGATCGCGCTCGGTCTCTTCTACATTTGGCGACAACTTTCCGGCCACGCTCACAGCCATACTCACTTATTTTCCAAAAGCCGCCACGGTGAAAATGAGCAGGAGCACGAACTGAAGGAATCGCTGGCGCATTTTCGTGCTCCGGAAATTTCGCGCACCCGCACCTCCGACTGGGTCGCCATTGGGAGCCTGTTTGCCATGCTGACCTTCTCACCCTGTGAAGCGTTTCTGCCGATTTACGTTTCGGGAATTCGCTTCGGGTGGGGCGGTTTTGCCCTGCTAACCCTTATCCTCTCCACCGCCGCAGTTGCAGGAATGCTGGTTTTCACCTCTCTGGCCTTATTCGGAATTAGGGGCATCCGCCTGGGTTGGTTTGAACGCTATGAAAGCGTGGTAATGGGATCCCTGCTATTACTGGTTGGTGTGATGGTGCTTCTTTTCGAAAAATGACTGTCCGCTTTGCTTGCCGAAACTGTTTGCCATCCTACACAAGCAATGCTTGCCTTTCGCCTCACTGCCACGCCAAAATTATCTTCCCGCTATGGGTTCTCTCAAAAAACGACGCAAAGCAAAAATCTCCAAGCACAAACGCCGCAAGCGAATGAAGGAGAATCGCCATAAGAAGCGTCTGCGTTACAAGTCGTAGCCGCGACTAAGGGCGGTTTGCCTCGGCAGACCGGCGCGGTAGATTCAGGTACGATGATGATTGCGCGCAAGCAGGGAGCTTATCTTGCGCTGTTTCTGCTGGTATGCGGCATCGGAAAAGTCTCATCCGCACCGGCACCATCTACACGATCACAAAAGGCAAGGGCGGCGCACTTGGCGCCGAAGCGCGCCGATGTAATCGATGATTCGCTCGCCCTGCCTCCGGCGCGAGATTTGAATCTGAACATTGAGGGTGAGCACAAGGCTGAGGCCCTCGCCCATTTCGTCGAAGGAATTGATTTTGAGGAGAACGGCGAGATGGAAAAAGCTCTCGAAGCTTATCGTCAGGTCCTGAATGTCGATCCGGGGCAGATCGAATTGGCGGTTCGGGTCGCAGCGTTGCTGACGCGGGACGATGATTATCCGAGCGCGATTGATGTCTTAAAAGACGCAGTCAAGGTGCATCCGAAAGCGCCCGAACCTTACCTGGAGCTGGCTTTTATCTACGCTAAGTATCTGAAGAAAGTCGATCAGGGGATTGAATTCGCCAACAAAGCCATCGCGCTGGATCCGCAGAAGATTGACGGCTACCAGCGACTCTTTGAGATCCATCTCACCGCCAGCGACGAAAAAAGGGCGGTCGAAACTCTCGATCGCGCCGCCAAAATACCAAGCGACGATCCGATTTTCTGGGCAAGGCTTGGCCGACTTTACGGCTCCGTCGTTTTGAAACCAGATGCCAAACCGGTTCCGGAGCAAATAGCGCGTTTGAACGATGTTTTTAAGAAGGCGGCCGCAAAAGGGCAAAATGACCCTGGCGTTTTGAAGGAGGTGGGGGATTACTTCGCCTCCACCCAACAGATCAAGGAAGCACTTCCATTTTATTTGCGCGTGCTTGAGTTGCAACCTGACGACGCCAATGTCCGCGAAAAACTGGCGACCGGATTTGTCTTAACAAATCAGCGGGCGCGCGCCGTGGAAACACTTGAAGCGATTATCCAGGAACACCCCGAAAAATATCAGCCCTATGAGTTGTTAGCCCAATTGCACGATGATGAAGCGCGCGCCCTGCTTCGGTCTAATCAAACCGATCCGGCGAACGCGGAATTCAAGAAGGCGGCACAGAACTACGAACAAAGCCTGCTCATTAATCCAAATCACGCGGCCACCTATTTGCGACTCGCGGAATTATTGCTCGCGCCGCTAAAACAGAGCGAACGCGCCGTTTCGATTTTGACAGAAGGGCGCCGGCGTTACCCCGACGCTCCCGAATTCGCCTACTATCTCGCGATTGCCCTGCGCGAGTCGAAAAAGGCGAAAGAGGCGGTGGTCATGTTCGAAGAAGCGCTTAACGAAGCGCAGAATGCGGAGGCTGATTTTTTGAAGCCACGTTTTTACGTTGAATATGGCGCCGCGGCGGAAGAGGCCGGTCTCTATGATAAAGCGGCGGAACTTTTCCACAAAGCCATCGCGATGGATCCCGCCAACGCGGCCGAGCCTTACAATTATCTCGGCTACATGTGGGCCGAGCAGAACAGCCACCTCGACGAAGCAGAGGACGCAATCAAGCGCGCGCTTCAACTCGACCCCGACAACGGCGCTTATCTCGATAGCATGGCGTGGGTGCAATATCGGCAGGGGAAATACGATCAAGCCCTGGAAAATTTAAAGCGCGCCATTGAAAATTTGCCGCGCGAAGACCCCGTGGTTTTCGAGCACCTTGGCGACGTCTATTCGAAGCTGAACCGTGTCTCCCAAGCACTCGAATCGTGGCAGAAGGCAAAAACACTCGACCCATCGAATAAAAATCTTGCGGCAAAAATCGACGCCCAAAAAACCCGTGTCAGCAAAACCAATCCGACCGGGGCGAAACCATGAGTGAAGCTGGCGGCAGGCGTTACCCGGCAGAATGGCAACGCAAGGCCATCTGGGCTGCGGTCAGCGCGCTCGCCATTAGCTTCCTCATTTTCGTATTCGTCGCAGCGATCTGGATCATGGCGAACGTGATCAGCTTTCTGCAACCTATTTTAATTCCGGTCGCGATCGCTGCCATTCTTGCCTATTTGCTTGACCCGCTCGTCACTCGAATGGCTGCCAACGGTCTTGGTCGCACCAAGTCGATCATGCTGCTTTTTGCTATTGCCGGGCTCGCGCTTGTCGCCATCGGCACCTGGTTGTTACCAGCAATTGGAATGCAGAGCTCGAACCTGGTGAAGGAATTACCCCAATACACCGTCAAGGCGCGCGATAAAGTTGTTGACGTAATTTATCGCTACGAACGGACCTTTGGGAGCACTGACAAAACGCGAGCGAAAGCCACCAGTGGGATTGTAAGTTGGTTGCTCGGATCAACTCCGGTCCCGACACCGAAACCGAGCCCCACGCCTGCTGCAACCGCTGCGCCGGAGGAGGCTCTTCCGATCCCTTCGCCATCTGCCCCGGCGCCGTTAGAGGAAATCGCCCCCGCGCCCTCTAAACTAACCGACGCGGAGCGAGGCCGCCTTCAGGAGTTGGTGGAAAAACAAGTGCCCAACCTTGAAAAACAACTGCCCAATCTGACCGAGAAGATCTGGGCGATCGTTAAGAAAAGCATTGGCGGATTTCTTGGCGTTACCGGCTTTCTTTTGAGCTTGATCCTGGTGCCGATTTATTTGTTCTTCCTTCTTAAACAACGACCCGCCATCCAGCGTCGTTGGAAAGAATACCTGCCGCTTCGTAATTCGCCCCTCAAAGACGAAGTCGCCGACGTCCTCCTTCAGATCAACAGCTACATCATCGCCTATTTTCGTGGGCAACTACTCGTCTGTCTCGTCGATGGCATTCTGATTGGCACAACGCTCTCGTTCCTTCCGCCGCCCGGATTAAATTTTGCCGTCCTCATCGGTTGCCTTGTTGCCATTCTCACCATGATTCCGTACATCGGGATCATCCTTTGCTGGATTCCTGCCGTCCTTATCGCGGCTGCCCAGTGGGGCGATTGGATGCATCCGCTAGCTGTCACCGCGATTTTTATCATCGTCCAGAATTTGGAGGGCTTGTTTTACGCGCCCCGCATCATCGGCAATTCGGTCGGTCTTCACCCGATGACAGTGATTGTTTCGATTTTCGTCTGGGGTTTGCTGATTGGGGGATTGCTCGGTCCGATTTTGGCGGTGCCCTTGACGGCGACGATCAAAGTATTGCTCGCACGTTATGTCTGGGGTGAGCGGCTGCGCGAGGAAGCGATTGAAGCGATCGAGGAGGTTCCGGTCGTGGCCGAGGAGGAAGCGGCGGCTGAGACGGCCCACGCTTGAACGTCGCTCGTATTTAAAGGGACAAGCGCGTGTCCATAGAAACGCGATGACAAATCTGGTGATGCATCAGCTTCGGCGACAGACAAACAAAACGGTTTCGGCAGCTCAGACCCGTTCTGTCCGCGGCGGTCTAATCATCCTGGCGGTCATTGCCGGATTCGCGCTCGGGCTGCTTGTTCTTACCATTGGTCCAAAAGTCGTTAATGCCTGGCGAGAATCGCGCTGGCTTCGACAAGCCGAAGCAAATCTGAAACAAGGAAATTTTAATGGCGCGAATGATGGCGCGCAACAGGCGTTACAAATCAATCATGATTCTTTGCCGGCCTATCAAATTCTGGCCGAAGCTACCGAGAAACAAAATCGCGCCGAAACCGTGGTTTGGCGCGCAGAAATCGCGCGCTTGCGGCCGCGCGACGTCGATAGCCAGCTAAACCTCGCCTCTGCCGCTTTGCGTTTCGGTCAGCTCGATGTAGCCCGCAAAGCGCTCGAGAGCGTGCCGAAGGAGAATCGCGAAAGCGCACCCTACCATGTCGTTGCGGGATGGTTGGCGCGTGCGCAGGGCGACGAAACAAGCCAGGAACGCCATTTCGCCGCAGCTTTGGCCAAAGAACCGGGCAACGAAACGTATCAATACAACCTCGCCGCGGTTCGGATCAAATCGCCCGATCCGCAGAAAAACGCGGAGGCACGGACAACACTCGAGCATCTGGTAAAAAGCGCTCCATTTCGAGCTGGTTCCCTTCGCGCTTTGTTAAATGACGCGATCCACCACAGCAACCTCGGAGCAGCCGATCGTTTCGCGCAAGAATTGCAATTGAGCCCACAGGTAACCTTTTCCGATGACTTGCTTTGCTTGGATTTTTACAAAAAACTCGATCAAAAAAAACTGGTGGCGTTACTCGAGAAAGTGAAACCGCTGGCGGCACGACAACCCGACGATCTCGCGGCGTTGATGGAATGGATGAATAGCAATGGCATGAGCGCTGAGGTCCTGCACTGGACGGAGAAATTGCCGCCGGAAAAAACCGCTAATCCTCCCCCGGCAATTGAAATCGCGGCTGCTTTTACCGCGCAAAAAAATTGGTCGCGCCTTCGCCGTTGGACGAAGGGCGGTAACTGGGGCGACTCTGAATATTTACGGCTCGCCTATCAGGCATATGCCAAACAGCAGTCTCGACAGGAGGGCGCCGATGCGGAATCTGCTTCTCTCTGGCACGATGCCGAGCGCGCCTGCGAAGAAAATCCTGAGCGTGAAATTCGGCTGGCTCGTCTCGCCTCGAAATGGAATCTGCCGAGCCAAGCGGAGCAACTTTGGTTGCGCGTCGCCCATAATCCATTGAGCCGTCGTGAAGCGCTCGATGCCTTGTTTGAGATTTATCGCGCCAGCAATGATCTCCCTAATCTCTCTCTCACCGCCATGCGCCTGCATGAAACTTCTCCGGAAGAACCGCTGATTGCAGCGGAATGTGCTCGCCTGTCCATTATCCTCGATCGCAACCCCGGCGAAGGTCAGCGCGTTGCCAAACAGGCCTTCGAGCAAGCGCCGACCGAGCCCCCCTGCGTGGTTGCTCAAGCGCTTTCTTTAAACTCGCAAGGTCGAACCTCCGATGGAATCGCGGTCCTGCAAAAACTCGCGCCGGAGAAATTGCACGACGCTCGCGTCGCCCTTTATCTCGCCGTGCTCTTGCTTAATAACGGTAAAGCCGACGAGGCTCATGAATTCATTGACGCGGCCAATTCCGGCTTCGTTTTCCCCGAAGAGAGAAAGCTTCTGCAGCAAGCATTGGAGAGACAAGTTAGTTCTGCCTCTGCGACGCCAACACCCTCGCCGACGATCTCACCCTTGCCCGCTAATTCCTCCCCGCATTAATCGAATGGCATCGATTCGTTGGCTGCTCGTAGTTTCTGAGAAACTTTTATGCAGCCGCAGTGTTTCCAGTTTGTATAGCTCAGGGATCAAAGGGAAACGCCGGGAGCGTGATGCTTCCGGCGTTTATTTTTTACGGCGCGAGCAATTTCCACTGCCCGACTTCGATTGCCGTCGTCGTCGGACGCGCGCAGCGCATTGCACAAATCGAGGTGAAACAAACTGCGCGAAATGGCAGCCGTATTTTGTCGGCTAATCTTCGCTTGGTCTCTAGCGGCAATTTTGCATAAAGCAAACTTAGGTGTGGGTCGATGAGGTAACGGTCTTGCACACCGCTCGCTTTCCGGATCGCGTGGCCTAGCTGTTGCAACGTACTGTTTATCTCGAACTGGACGAAAAGTGTCTTCGTAAATTGTTCGCTGAATCGAATGCTATGAATCGTTAGCTCGATGTTAACCGAAGGGAGGTCGCGCAATACTTCGAGCGGAGGCCGCGAATTTTCCGGCGCAATAAAAATCGTTACGTGCGGTTCGAACAAAGGAGCGCTAAATTGCTCCGCCAGCTCCCCAATTTCTCGCCAGAACACTTCGCGCGCCACCGCGTCCGGCAGCAACCAATAAGCAATTGCTTGTGCTTTCTTTGCCATTTGATCTCGCATCAAACTTCCCTTTCAAATGGCGTTTCACAGAAACGCCCTGCAAACTCACCACTCCACTACTCCATCACTCCAATGCTCGCCATGGGACCCTCGCCTTACGTCGGGATGACAAAAACAGGCGCGCCGTTATCCTGTCCGCCATGCCCACAAATGTCCTCGGCAGCGAGCTGCGATGTTGCTGCCGCCAGCCAGTCACCGGCTTCTACCGTGACGGTTACTGTCGCACTGGTCCCGGTGACGTTGGGTTGCATACAGTTTGCGCTCAGGTGACTCGTGACTTTCTCGATTTTTCAGTGTTGCAGGGAAACGACCTGGTTACACCGCACCCGGAATGGGAATTTCCGGGGCTTGAGCCGGGCGATAAATGGTGCGTCTGCGTGACGCGTTGGAAAGAAGCGCTAGACCACGGCGTCGCCTGCCCGGTTGATCTCGAGGCAACCCACGCCTCGGCGCTAGAGTTTGTCGCCCTCGAAGAATTACAAGCTCACGCGTTGAAATAATCGCGTTCACCGGCACCGTTAGCGCGTTTTGAAATTACCCTTCAGCCTTTTTCTGGCGCTGCGTTATCTAAAACCGAAGCGCACATTTCTTTCCATCATCACTCTGATTTCGGTGCTGGGCGTCATGCTCGGTGTCACCGTCCTTATCCTCGTGATCTCGGTCATGACGGGGTTCGATCGCGAACTGCGACAAAAGGTGATCGATTTCGACGCTCACATTTTAGTGACAGGCGAAGAGGTGCTGACAAATTGGCGCAAGCTGAGCGAGAGAATCCGGGCGATACCTCGCGTAGTTGCAACTGCACCCTACGTTCAGGGGCCCGTCATCGCTGAACACAACGAACAGCGCCTCGCCCTTTTCATCCGGGGCATCGATCCGGAGCAGGAGGAAAAAGTCGTCACCATCCAAAAATTCGTGAAATGGGGAACGCTCGATCTAGATGGTGATAAGACCGTGATCGGGATCGAACTGGCCCGGCAACTAAACGTCCGGGTTGGCGATAAAGTGACAGTCTATTCGCCGGGCAACCTTTCAATAGTCCTCGACCGCATTAAGAAACTCGAGAACGCGAAGGACGACGAAGAAAAAAAAGCGATCGAAGAATTGCGCGACGTTGTTTTGCCGAAAGATCTGACGGTGACCGGCATTTTCGAAACCGGACACTACGTGCATGATTCGCAGTATCTGTTGGTGCCAATCTTCATCGGGCAGGAACTCTATAATCTAGGCGACGCGCTTCATGGCATCACCGTCAAGACGCAGGACCCGTACGATGTCGATGAAGTAAAGGCGCAGATCGAAAAATTCCTCGAAGTCCCCCAGTTCGCGCGGACCTGGATCGAGATGAATCGTCAAATCTTTGAAGCGATCCGGCTCGAACGTAATGTGATGTTTTTCCTCCTCTTTTTCATCGTCGTCGTCGCTGCCTTCGGCATCATGAGTACGCTGATCACGGTGACGGTGCAGAAACGGCGCGAAATCGGAATTATGAAGGCGCTGGGCGCGAACATTGCGCAGATCGTCTGGGTGTTTCTAGGCCAGGGAATGGTCGTTGGATTTTTCGGAACCCTAACGGGACTTGGACTTGGCATGACTTTGATTCGCTATCGCAACGGAGTGAGCCATTGGCTGGCCAACACTCTGCACATCGAAATCTTTCCGCGCGAGGTTTACCAATTTTCATCGATCCCAGCGGAAGTTATTCCGCGTGATGTGACCTTAATTTGTTTGAGTGCGTTTTTGATTTGCTCAATCGCCGCGCTCATCCCGGCGTATTTCGCGGCGCGCTTGGATCCGGTTAAGGCATTGCGCTTTGAATAGCACCGTCATCCCGAGCGAAAGAGAAAGGCGGCGCCCTTCCGAACGCCGCCCTCCCCTCGCTGCGGTATAGGCCGTTATTTCCCCTTGGCTTCGTGCAATTCCTTCATTGCGTTGTGCAGGTCTTCATGTGCCTTGATGATGGCGTCGAGCTTAGTCTGCTGCTCCGACGTAAGCAGTGGACGAATCTGCGTGATCGAAGCATCGATCACCGCCTTGCCCTTCGTCATCGCCTCCTGATGGATCGCCTGTAGTTGCGGCTTCGCCTGATCCACGATCGGCTGCACTTTGGCCTTTTGCGCGTCCGTCAGGTTAAGAGTCGAGCTCATTTCCTCGAGCGGATTCATATGCCAGCTGCCGTGCGGCCCGCCCGGAGGTTGTGCCCGCGCGAAGCTAAACGCGCCGAGCGCGATTGCTGCGATTACTGTCAATGTTTGTTTCATGTTTTTGTAAGTTTGCGGCGCGTGATTGCGCCTTTACTGACTATTGACCGTGGGCCCTACGCTGCGGTTACAAATTTCTCGTCATTTCGAGCGAAAGTCGATAGATCCCGTGGAAGTTACCTTTAAGATCTCGCTGCGGGATCCCTCGACGGCGCTCGGAGTGGCGTTTTTTTGTAACCGGAACGGCTTGATTCCAGTCACGTTCTTTGGTGTGGATACCTTTCTTTACGCATGGATCACGATGAGCACGCTCGCGCATTGGTCGATCGCGCGCGCAGCGGTGACGACAACGCTGCGCGCGAACTCATCCGCCAATTGTATCCGTTGGTGGCGAAGATTGTGCGCGGCTATCGTCCGCGCCGTGCTGCCGAAGAGGATTTAGCGCAAATGATTTTCGTAAAGATTTTCCAAAACCTGGCGCAATATTCCGGCAAGGTGCCGATCTCGCATTGGGTTTCGCGCATTGCGGTAAACACCTGCCGCAATCAGTTGATGGCGGAAAAAGCGCGGCCGGAACTGCGTCACGCCGATCTGAGCGAAGAGCAGGTTGCGATGCTCGAAAATCTTGCCTCAGACGACGCCCTTTCCCCCGACCGCAAACTGGTCGCTCGCGATCTGGTCGAAAAGTTGCTGGCCAGGTTAAAACCAGTGGAGCGTCTGGTCATCGATATGCTTTATCTCCAAGAACGCAGCGTGGCCGAAGTGCAAAAGCTCACTGGCTGGACCGCTGCCACCATTAAAGTAAGAGCTTTTCGCGCACGCCAGAAGTTGCGCAAACAAATTGGAGGCCTGCTGTGAAAAATCGTGACGAAATCTTGAATCGTTTGCTTCGCGCGGCCACAGGTCTCGCACCGTCCGCGGAAATGCCGTTCGGTTTCGACACTCGTGTTCTTGCACTGGCCCATGAGCCTTCCCCGAACGGCTCGGTCGTCATCGCGCGGTTCGCCCAGCGCGCCGCCATGATCGCGCTCGTAGTCATCGCCCTGGCGTCAGTCGGAGTTTATCGCGCCTCAACTTCCAACAACGATCTGCCCACGGAATATGCGATGGTAGACAAAGCTATCCAAAGCAATCTCGGCGAATGAACAAGTCTTTACGCTGGAAGTTAATTCTCGCTTTTGTGTTGGTGTTTCTCGCCGGCGTCGCCTGTGGATTTTTCGGCACCGTCCATGCGCACTACTTTTTCACGCGAATGGATTCGGAGTCCATGACGCAACACATGAAGCAGCGTTTGCGTGCGGAATTGAAGCTCACGCCACAGCAGATGCAGCAAATCTCACCTATTATCGATCACGCCGCTTCGCAGTTGAAAACGAAACGTGAACAAACCATGCGTGATGTTCACGAGATTTTTGAACAAACGCATCGCGACATGCAGCCGTTTCTCACCCCGGAACAGCGGACCAAGCTCGAGGAACTGGAGAAGCGGCATCGCCACCTGTTGCACCGGCATGGTTTCATGGCGCCTGGCCCACCGCCGCCGCCGCCGGACGATTAAGTTTAAGACGCAGGATCAACCGCCAAGCGGGCGAA
>QHPP01000030.1 GCA_003219125.1 Verrucomicrobiota bacterium | reverse complement strand
TGGATTCGCCTAAGGTTTCGCGACAGCATGCGCTCATCCATTTGCAAAACATCGGCGAGTTTTGGCTGATCGATTTCGGAAGCAGCAACGGAACCTTTTTAAACAAACGACGGATTCATCATCCCGTTAGACTGAGCGACGGCGATCAAATCACGGTGGGTGACAGCGTCTTCAAGTTTCGTCAGCCGGAGAAAATTTCAGAGGAATACAAAACCATCATCGCACAACAGACCCTCCGGCAGGTTGAGAACGTCTCTTGTTGGCTCCTCGTCGCAGATATTCGCAATTTCACTCCTCTCAGCCGCAGCATGCAGAGCGAAGGCGTGGAAGCGCTCCTCGGAGCGTGGATCTCTACTTGCAAGGAGATCATCGAGAAGCATAACGGCGTCATAAATAAATATTTGGGCGACGGCTTTCTCGCCTATTGGCCGGATGCCGAAACGAAGCCGGAAGAAATCGCCGCCGTGATTTACGCGCTGAAAGAATTGCAACAGAAGAACACGCCGGACTTTCGGATAGTGATCCATTTCGGGCCCGTGGCGATTGGAGGGATCGCCTCGATGGGGGAGGAAAGTTTGATGGGCAAGGAAATGAATTTGATCTTTCGCATGGAAAAGCTCGCGGGTTCCCTGGGCGAACTTTGCGGCCTGAGCGAACCGGCACATGACAAGTTGGTAAATCTCATCCCGTCGCGTCCGCTGGGGGAACACGAGCTGAAGGGTTTCGAGGGAAAGTACGCCTTCTTCGCTGTTTAGCCCGGATATTCCATATCCGCTCGGCTGGCCTCCGGCTCGTTGGAGCTTACGGGTCGGAGAGAAGCCGAGCAGCCCCATCGAAGCGAGTGAGTTCCCGCGCGTTCTGAAGCAATTCTAGGAGTTACAATTTGGATCCAACAAAACTCAGATCGAGAAGGGGCTGGGCTAGCCAGCTACTTCTAGGAAAGTAGCTGCCCTACCAGGCGCATTTTCGCTGGACCAGCGAAAAATGCGGGTTAGCGCCGCCTGCGAAGTTAAGCAGTTTTGAAAGGCTGGGTCGTAAGCGGATGCATTCACATTTGAGCCGCGATCCACGTTAATAAACGCGCTGTCGATCAGTCAGGAGCCTTGGAATACCCAACGATATCCATGAACAGGACGTGCGCGATTTCGAGATCAAAGTCCGATGGAGGATCCGCGGACATATAACAGATTTCAGAATCGACGAGGCGAGGGTCAATGCTGTGGCTTTCTGTAGCCGGGTCGCTGATCATGGACCGGACGCGGAACGCTTGAATCCCGGCATCACCGATGCCAGCTACAATGTGCGGCGCGCGAATTTTGTTCGCACAAGCGCGTGTTTCAAGGCCGGGGTCGGCGACCCCGGCTACAACGGGGCAAAATGGTGGCAAGCGGGAGCGCTTGCCCTACAAGCTAAAATTTCTTCTCCAAAGCGACGTACCAGAATCGTCCCTTGATATCGAAAGTTGACTTATCGTAGCCGTTCTCAAGCGTTGCGCCGCCCGAAACGAGGACCCAAATCAAACGCGCCTGCGGCGGTATCTTAGAATCTCTTCTTTAGCTGGACGTACCAGAATCGTCCTTTGATGGTGGCAAGCGATTCGTCATAGTTGTTCTCGAAAGCGCCGGCAGCGAACGGCGGATCGGAATCGAAGACGTTTTGCATCCCAAGCGTGAGGGTAGTGCCATTTAGCCAGGCGCGCCAACCACAAGGGTTATATTCGACAGTGGAGACAGGCAGAACGTTCTTCTCCTTACCATCAGGCATTTTCACGTTTTTACCGCCGTCTTTGTTTAAGCCGGGCACTTGGCCTGCGCCCGGCACCGGCAAACTGAAGTTGTACGACGCGATTAGGTCGAGCGTCGTCCACTCCCGCACTTTACGCGGCTTAAAGCCGAAAGCGACCAGGTCGATATTATCATCTTGATATTGCCCGGTGTAGTGGACGGTCGCGCCAAAATCGAAACCAGCAAGCCACGTCCCAGCCGGGCCGTCATAGAACGCGCTGACAAAGGCTCGATTGTGTGGCAGCGAGCCGGTAAACGAAAAGCTGTTCACAAAACCGCCCGAAAGACCAGTTCGTTTGCTAAACGCGGTCGGTTGAAACTCAAACCGCGAGAGATAGGTGCCATTGAGGGTAAAGGTAAATCTGCCAAAATCACCACGGTTAAAGATGGAGGAATCCAGCACATAGATCGCTTCGTAATCAATACCTTCCACCACCGCTCGCGTCAGGTTTAAGTCAGAATTGATGATCTCGGTAACGGCGCCAGTTGTCGGATCACGATGCACCAGCCCGGGGAAGCTGCTCTCGAAATCGAGAATGAACTGCGGGCCAACGAACGAGGCAATCGATCGAAGATCAATATGCCAAAAGTCCGCGCTCAGCGTAAGGCCTTTGAGCCATTTCGCAGTGTAAACCGCTCCGTAGGACCATTCGTAAGCAACCTCCGGTTTGAGGAGAGGATTTCCAACCATGATGACCGGAACACCCGTTCCATCAGGAGTCGATCCCTTCGGATCGTGAAGATCGTCGGGGAACGCGAGGAAACCTTCGGTTCCAGCCGGCGTAAGATCGGGCAGCGTCGGCGCATGAAACCCTTCGCTGTAACTGGCCCGTAAGGTGAGCGCACCAATCCAGCCGGGGTCGAGCGGCTGCCACCGAACGGAGAACTTCGGCTTCTGCGCGTCAAACTGGGAGTGTTCCTCAGGCAAAACGGTAGGAGCTGTGGCAGCAGATGTATTCTGGCTATACCATTCTTCGCGCTCGGCGATGTCGAACTCGAGGCTGTACGCTCCTGGCAACTTCCACGCCGGGCTGGTCACCGGAATACGCACTTCCTGATAGGTTGTCCAAACGTCGCGGTTCACCTTTGAAGCTTGGAAATCGGTGGAGCCGATCGTGTCAAACGAGGTGTTTTCCGAATCGGGATCGTTTCTCCATCGCTCCCCGTGGTACTCGATCCCGCCCGCGAACGAGACCGGCCCAGCGGGAAGATTGAACAGATCGCCGTCGAGATGGAAATAGCCCAATGGCAATTCAAATTCGCCGGTGGTGTGCAAAGTAACGTAGACCCGGCTTATTGCCGCCTGGGTGTTGCGGCCAAGAAACCCCAAAAAAGGATTAAACGCGGTCGCCGGATCCGTGTCCAGCAGCGCTTCGCGCAAACCAGCCCTGCTGACTACGCCACCAGTGAGGTTTTGCTCGAAATTCCGTGAGTAACGAAAACCCACCTCCCAATTCCAATTCTTGAAATAATCGCCAAATTCCCCCAGCTGACCGCGAAGTCCCGCGTCGAATAACGTGTCCTGGAAGGTAGTTTTGGATGTTCTGACGCGTTCATCGTTGATCGCGCGGAAGCGGACCCCAGTAGTCATCGGGATAGCGACACCGTCCTGAATTAAAGTAGCATCCCCCACCGTAAACGGATTAAACGCATTCTGGATCGGCACACTGATCCCCACCGGGCTGAATTCGGCGCCGTTCGACTTCTTGAAGGCATCAGGCGCAAACGGAGTGGCCGCAAGGGCTGCATCAAAAAACGAGCGCGTATATTTGAAGTCGGCAAACACCGTTAAATATTTGTCGCAAATATCGCGGGTGACAGAGCCATAAAGGCTTTGGCGATCCGCCCCCGGGATAGAAGGTGTCAGCGCCGCGAAGTTATAGGCAAAAAAGTCCGAATTGAAAAAAGGGCCGTTATGGCCATCGAAGGGGCGCTGAATGTACTGCGGACTGGTCTGGGCGTTTGGAGCCGAGTGTGGCGTCGGAACAGCAATGTCCGGATTCAAAATGAAGACTCCTACGTTAGTATTAACCTGGCCCGGTTTATTCATGCTACGGCTATCGCCCCCGCCAAACGGTATCGCTTGCGCGTTACTGGTAATATTGCGGTCGGCGCTGTAAATAGCCCGTCGATCGTACGCATCGGCAATGATAAGGATGTCGGTCTTGTCATCTCCGGTACCTGCTATTAACCATGCCTCTGTCTCGCGCGCGTCATTGGAGGCGCCCAGGTTCGTGTTGCCGATACTGCTGCCGATCTCGAGACCGCGGAATTTGTGTCTCAAAAAAATGTTGATCACGCCTGCCACCGCATCGCTGCCATAAATGGCCGAGGCGCCATCCTTTAAGATATCGATGTGATCAATCATTGGGAAAGGAATGAGATTGATGTCCACCCCGGCGGTGCCGGGACCGGCGCCCCCTCCGCCCCCTATTATCGCAGCGCGCTTTCCATCGATAAGAACCAAAGTTTCTTTGGGCAGCAAACCACGCAGGTTTGGTATGACACTCCCGTCGCCGCCATTGGCAATGTTCTGGTTGACGGTCGAGCCCATCTCTTGTGGTAGCTTCGTGACCAGGTCGGTTGCGTTGTGAGCGCCCAACTTCTGAATATCTTCTGAGCGATAGGTATCCACCGGGTTCGGGCCTACTTCTTCCGCAGTGGGAATATTAGAGCCGGTAACGATGACACGTTCTACTTCCGCCGCTGCGCCAGCCGGCTCGGGAGGCGGCGACGCGATCGTGCCGGGAACCAGACCTTGCGCAGAAACATTTGCGACTATCAGAAGACTAACAGCCAGAGCAACGGCAAAAGTTTTTTCAATTGTGCCGGCTTCGCAGATCGGGCTCGTCTTCACCAAAGGTCCGTTCGTTTAGTTCGCGTGAGTCTGGGTAATCAAACCGAGCGAGAGCAAGCTAAATCGAGGCTAA
>QHPP01000002.1 GCA_003219125.1 Verrucomicrobiota bacterium | reverse complement strand
CGTGTAGGTCCCTGCGATTAGCAGAAAGATAGCGGAATGATCGAACACCTGTAGAACGCATTTTGCCCGCGTCTGCGGCCACGCATGGTAAAGCGTGGACCCGAGGTACAGCACCAGCATGGTCGCAACGAAAATGATTGTGCCGATAAAAAAACCGCTGCCGGCATCAAGTGCGGCGAGGAGCAGCACCGGCGTGCCGATTAGCGCTCCAGTAATCCAATCCCATGACTGATGGTATTTGCCACTTCTTCGCCGGGAGACCGCGTCCACCTCGGAAAGCGCCACAACTCATCGACGACACCCATGAAAGCATGCACGAAAGATCGTCTGCGCCGTTTTGGAAAGCTAAAAATTAGGCTACGTGAATTTCACGTTAGACCACCGATTTCCCAATAACCGATAACCAACCCCTCCTTTCTCGCGCTTTGACGCCTCAATGCACTGACACAGGCACGCCCGCTTTCACTTTCCCCGCCAGACGTACGATGTCCCAGTTCGCCAACCGGATGCAACCATGACTAGCCGCCTGTCCGATGGTGTTCGGATCGTCCGTGCCGTGAATGCCGATACCGCGTTTATTCAGCGCGATCCAGACCACGCCCACCGGGCTATTTGGACCGGGCGGCAGCATGTGGAAGTTCTTGCTCCGCTCGCCACGCTTTAACATCCGCTCGTCGTAGCGAAAGGTCGGCAGCTTCGCCACTCCGCGCACTTTCCATTCGCCGATAGGCGTGGCTGTCTGTTTCGAACCAACCGTCACTGGGTAGGCCGCGATAATTTTGTCACCTTCGAACACGCCCAGCATGTTCGTTTTCACATCTATCTTTACGCTGGTCTTGGCGGCGGCCGCTGGCTCGCTGTTCGGATCTGGCTTCTGCTCCGGTTCATCCGGGATATCGTTCGCCACCTGCGGCGTGATCTCGCTGCCCGGCTTCAGATCCTTTACCGCGTCTAGCTCGAACGGCTCGACATTTGGTACCCGCACCTGATCGCCTGGTTTTAGTGCGCCGTTTTTCCCCGGATTCAGCTCTCCCAGGAACTTCTGGTCGCAATGGAACTTCTCCGCGATCTCTTCGCCTGCGTCACGGTATGGGAGCGCTTTTAGCTTCGCTTTTTCGCGAATTGCGTTTGGCAGCGGGACGACCTTTTGCAGGTCGGTCTCAGTCACTGTGTACTGGATAAACACCGGGCCCACGCTCCCCATGTCGATTCCATTGAGATCCGGAGCGGTATCAGGTGTAGACGGGCGCGGCGACGCTGATTCGCCGCGTGATTGACGGTAAAGCGCGAGCGCCTTAAGAGTGAAATCGCTGTAATGCCCGTCTAGTTTGCCAGGGCTGAAGTTCGCGCGATCGAGAAACACCTGGAGCCGAGTCGCCGCCTCGATCTCCGCGTCGCTCCGCTTATATACACCGGGGGGCGGAGTATGTCCTTTCTTCTTTCGGGCAGATGCCGGACCGCCGCTCGCGATCACCAGCACGACTATCAACAAAAGACGAAGCAACGCCCGCACGTTCTATCATCGTCGTGTTCGCCGCACCCGGCTGTGTCGCGTCAAGGTGCAATCCTTTCCTCCTAATTCCTAATTTTTGATTTTTCCGCCTCTCTGACATCTGACATCTGACGCACCGTGCGGTCCGGTTGTCCGTTATCTTGTAGTCTTTTAGTCCGGCTAAGGCCGTCCCCATTAACCGATACTGAGAACAGGTAACTCGGCGCTTCACGCCGTCACATATTTGTTCCGCCTCACTTCCGCCAGGCTTATCCAGTTTCTCCAGGCGTGCGCGTTCCTCAGGTTCCATCGCGTCAGCGCAGCTTTTACGTGATCGCACCGTCAATTCTTCGCGTTCCCTTCCCATTCCGACCTGACCGCTGGCAGTAACGACTTCAGGTTGCTCAGGAACAGCCCCACTTTCCACGTGTCTTCTTCCGAGATCAGATCCTTCCACGCGCCCATCCCGGAATAGCGAATCCCGTTTCTCACGACCAAAAACATTTCTTCGCTCCGCCGAGCAGGTGGGGCGTCGGCGAACTGCGGGACGCGCGGATAAAATCCATTCGCACCCCACGTGCTCGGTTGGCCGAAATCGCCGTGGCAACCGGCGCAGTTCGTTCGATAAATCTTCAGGCTCGGCAGGAAGAGTTTCCTCTGAGGCAGAGATCGGCGGATGCAAATTTTTCGCGTCTCGTGCCAGTGCTGTGTGGAGCGAATGGACCGCCAACGTGTCTTCCCACTTCGGCGGTTTCGAATTGGCGCGCCACCGCCAGAGTCCGAGGGCGACGATGATAACCGCGACTAATGGTCCAGCAATCAATCCGCCGAGAAAAAATCGCCCTTGGCGCACGTTGAACACTTATCCGGCGCCTCATTGGCTTGGAAAACCGGTTGCTCGTCGTCCGTAGTCCTGTCGTCAGCTGTCCCCCCGACCCTCGTTTTCCCGATAACTGATAACTCGCAGCTTCCCTTCGCTGCGTGCCATAACCGATAAGTTTTATGACTTCCGATAACGCCGCCGAGGAATACAAGCGCATCTCTGAATTCATGCGGACGTACCTTCTGCTGCGTTTGTATCGCCTAACCCTGTATGCGAATCGCTGAAATAGCCGCTACTCTTTAGCGAATAACTGAGAACCGATAACGCTGCGCTTCGCGCCGTCGCTCTTCGCTCCTTACTGCGGTCCCGTTCGTTCGAGCTCCATCAAGCGCGGCATGAGCTTGTCGTTCGCGTGACTAAGCGATTTGAAGAGCAACAAATAAAAGAGTCCCACTGACGCAAGCAACAACCCGCCGACGATATAATGATGCGCGCGGATCCGTTGCCAGCGTGGCAAAAAGGCCAGTACTCCGAAAACGCCGAGCAACACGATGACGGCATCGAAGCTTGCGCGCTGCCAGTAACTCCCGCCCAGATGCAGCCACATGCCGAATTCATCAAAGGTCAGCGCCATGCCGATGCCGTAAACGAGTGCGCACACGCTCCGCTGTTTATCGTTCAACCGGGCAAAAAGCAGAACTCCGGCGACCGCGGAGAGCAGGAAAATCCCGTAGTTCAGATGATGCACGTGAGTGCCGCCCAGGTAGAGAAACAGGTCCGGCACGCGCCGGGCCATGATTAAAATCACCAGTGTTCGCGACGCGATGAACGTGAAAAGAAACGCGACGAATGTTAGCCTGGCCAAATGCCGGGTCGGCTGTGGCGGCAAGATTTTTGATTGCGACATCTGACAACCATTAGCAGTTAACTGATAACTGAGAACAGATAACCCGGCGCAAAGCACTGTCGTCTCATAATCGGAACAGCCACGTCCCACCCGCGGGAACAATGCGCTGATGCGCAGCTCCAACAGAATCGCGGTAAGTCATTCCGCCGCAATGGAAAGAAAGTGCGCAGTTTTCACTGGCATACGATATGCAATGCGGAAGCGGCGTGTTCACGGCACAGGAGATAGCAGACGCACGTACTGCGGACCCGCCACTCGTTGTTCATCTCACCCGCGTGGCCGGTCTTCTCACCTTGCTCGGCGGCGTGATCATGCTCATCGCGGGAAATGCAGGCATTGGCGTCGCTATCATTCTCCTGAGCGCGCTCTACTTTGCGCTTGCGGAAATCATCAGATACCTCGCAGTGATTGCCCGCGGCTCCGGCTCTCGCGAGGATTAGTAGAGGGAGGATTATCGCACGGAGGGAAGGGGACGCTGCGAGTTATTTGTTCTCAGTTATTGCTTATCTGGAAAAGGGGCTGGGGACAGCTGATGACAGGACCGCGCTGGAGGCGAGGAGACGCTGAGCTTGCGCAGCGGTTTTCGTTGCTTGGGAAATCCAATAACGCGGCGCTTCGCACCGTCAGCACTTGAGCATTCAGCTTTTAGTCTTCAGCTCCTGAGATTCCATCGCGTGAGCGAAGCTTTTACGCGATCTGACCTCTGATCTCTGGTTTCAGCCTTCAGCGCTCACAGCTTCCAGCCGGCGCTTGTGCAAGAACCTGTGCACACGCACCAGGATTGCCATCAAAAAATAAACCCAGCCGCACCACGCGATTTGTTCTATCGGCAAGGTAAACGAAAAGACCAGCGATACGATCCCCACGCTCACCGGGATGCTCCAACCCTCCAGCTCGCCACGCGTCATCAATCGTTCCCGCGCATTCAATCGCAAAGGCTCACACAATTGCCAGGCACGCACATACAGGAACAGGATTTCGGCGGAAATGGCAATTAACCCGAGTGCGTAGATCGCAAAGATAGTTCTGGCCTGCGCTTCGGTGGTGTGCAGCGAGAAGGGCTGGCCCACTTGGCCATGGCTTAGGAGGTTCCACATCGCCCCGAAAATTGCCTTCAATGGGTAAATAAAGATCAGGATCGTAACAATCAGCATCCAGCTAATCAGAATCGAAACGCCATCTTCCAGCCCGTAACGCCGGCTCCACAACCAATGGCCGCGCCAATAGATCCCCAGCACCGCGATGCTACAGATAAAAGTCGGCACATTTTTGAATGCGGCCAGGAGCGCCTGGATATTATCGGGGATCTGCTGGGCGGCGATGACCAGCATCGAGATTGCGAAGGCGAAGGCCGCGTCGATAAACGTCTCCAGCCGCGTCATCTCCATCCCGCGCAACCGGAATCCGCGCAGTCTTGGAAGATCATCAAGATTCGCGGGAACCGCGGAAGCAATCTCTTGCTGGCGTTCATTCATGCGACGTGATGTTATCGGGACTTCCCGAATACCTAAATCTTATTCCATTGCGGCTTCTCGGCCCGGTGCTTCCTGCCAAGGCTTGAGCGGTTCAGT
>QHPP01000264.1 GCA_003219125.1 Verrucomicrobiota bacterium | reverse complement strand
CCCAGCGCGAGTTCGCCGTGATCGGTATTCGGTCCATCGGCGATGACCTGGCCGCGCTTCACGTGTTGACCTTTTTTCACGATTGGCTTCTGGTTCACGCAGGTGCCGGCATTCGAACGCATGAATTTGCGCAATTCGTAGACATGAATACCCGCCTCAATATCGGTCTTCAATTTCTTGCGCCCTTCCGGCATGTGGCCGTCTTTTGTCACCACAATTTGATCGGCCGTAACCGAGGCAACTTTTCCGCTCTCGGTCGCGATCAGGACTGCGTGTGAGTCGCGCGCGACTTTGCTCTCAAGTCCGGTGCCGACCAATGGCGCTTCGTTGACAATCAATGGCACACCCTGGCGCTGCATGTTCGAGCCCATGAGCGCGCGGTTGGCGTCGTCATGTTCTAAAAATGGAATCAACCCCGCCGCCACCGACACCAGCTGTTTCGGCGACACATCCATGTAATGCACCTTCGAAGGTTCGACTTCGAGAAAGTCCCCGCGATAACGAACTGAAACTTTTTCGCCGGTGAAATGACCGCGGCCATCGATCGCCGCGTTCGCCTGCGCCACCAAATAATTCTCTTCCCGATCACCGGTCAGATATTCCACTTCGTCGGTAACGCGACCGTTGTGAACCTTGCGATAAGGCGTCTCGATAAACCCAAATTCGTTGATCCGAGCAAAGGTGGACATCGAACTGATTAAGCCGATGTTCGGCCCTTCCGGCGTCTCGATCGGGCAAATCCGTCCGTAATGAGAGGGATGAACGTCACGCACTTCAAATCCGGCACGATCGCGCGAGAGACCACCTGGTCCCAACGCCGAAAGCCGGCGTTTATGCGTCAGCTCGGCCAGCGGATTGGTTTGATCCATGAATTGCGAAAGCTGTGAACGACCAAAGAAATCGCGAATGACCGCGCTGAGCGCTTTTGGATTGATCAGCTTTTGCGGAGTCATCCCGTCGATGTTGATGTCGAACAAAGTCATGCGCTCTTTCACCAGACGCTCCGTTCGCGCCAGACCGACGCGGCATTGATTGGCCAACAACTCCCCCACGGTGCGAACGCGCCGGCTCCCTAGATGATCAATGTCATCGAGCGTGCCTTCACCACGGCGCAGATTGATCAGGTATTTGATCGCGGCGATAAAATCCCGGTCAGTTAAAATTCGCTCGTTCAGATCAACGTCGATACCAAGCTTTTGGTTCAACTTATAACGCCCGACTCGTCCGAGATCGTATTTCTTCGCGTCGAAAAACAGTCGTTTCAAAAGTGCCCGCGCATTCGCCACCGTTGGCGGATCGCCCGGACGCAAGCGACGGTAAATATCCTTGAGAGCTTCCTCCTGATCGTGCGCTGGATCTTTCCTCAACGCCTTCACCACCGTGTCGTCCGTTGAAATGTCAATTACCTTCGCTTCCTTGGTCCCGAGCGCCATGATCTGGCGAACAGTCGCGAGGGTGAGCGGTTCAAACGCGCGCGCCACCGTAACCTCGCCGTCGCGGACCTCCGCGGTCAGCACCTTGGTCGCGAGCATTTCTTCATCGAGCTTCTCGCTCAATTTCAATGTCTCGATGTTATAAAAAAGTTTGATGACGTCTTCATCAGGGCCATAACCGAGAGCGCGCAGGAACGTCGTGGCCAGAAATTTCCGGCGGCGTTTCCGGCGATCGAGATAGATGTAGAGCAGATCAGCGGTATCAAACTGAACTTCAATCCAGGACCCGCGGTCAGGAATGATGCGAAAACTGTAAAGCACCTTGCCGTTGAGGTGCACCGATGACTCGAACGCGATCCCGGGCGAACGATGCAGCTGGGAAACAACCACCCGCTCCGCCCCGTTGATCACAAACGTCCCTTGCGGCGTCATCAGCGGGATTTCCCCCATGTAAACTTTCTCTTCCTTCGTCCCCTTTTCCTCCTTGAGCTGGAAGGTGACGTGCAGCGGCGCGCTGAAAGTCTGCCCTTCGCGTTGCGCTTCCAACGCGGTCAATTTTGGCTCACCGATCTCGTAATGACTGAAATCGAGGGTTGCTTTCTCGTCGTAGCTCTGGATCGGGAAAACTTCCTTGAACACAGCCTGCAAGCCATAGTTCTTGCGTTTGGCCAACGGCACGTCTTTTTGCAAAAAATCGACGTACGAATTCAGCTGAACTTCGATGAGATTTGGCGGCTCAATGCCCTCCTTGATACTTCCGAAGTGAATGCGCTCTGCCCGTTCTGACATAATTAGTTCTCTTCTAGCGGTGGCAACTGCCGGACGTCAGGGGAAACGCCGCCAGTCTCCAGGGGAAATGTTAAGTCTCCAGCCGATGGCGAAGACGACAAAAATGACACCGAATCGGCAGTCTGTCAAATTGACCACCACCGTTTCGCTGCCTTCCTAAATTTTCTTGTCCGTCGTCCGCCGGGTTAAAAATAAATTTGTTTACTCTTAACGAAAACGCTTTTTGCCACGAATCGCCGTAAAGCGCAAGAAAAAAATTCAAGCGCCTCCGCGCTTCCTGTAGCGGCGGTCTATGACCGCCGATCGTCTTCATTGGATGGAGGCGCTCAGTCGCCTTTCCGCCGCCAATGACGGCGGCAGCTACAACGCTCCCAGTCAAAGCGCAGCGCTTCGCGCCAACGGACCGCAAGATTGGCCTTTAACTGAAGGGGCGACTTCTAAGTAGCCCATCTTACAACCATCGGAGACTGCAAAAGCCCCCGCTCTTTCAATTATTTGATCTCGACCTTCGCTCCCGCCGCTTCGATTTTCTTCTTCATCTCTTCGGCTTCGGCTTTGGTTACGCCTTCCTTGATTGTTTTGGGCGCACCTTCCACCAGCGCTTTGGCCTCGGCCAGGCCAAGACCCGGCACTGCGCTGCGCACTTCCTTGATCACGCCGATCTTGTTCGTGCCCATCTCCTTCAAGATCACCTCGAAAGTCGTTTTCTCCTCGGCCGCTGGGGCTGCCGCAGCACCGCCACCCGCCGCTGGCACCGCCGCCATCGCCACGGGAGCCGCCGCGCTCACGCCCCATTTTTCTTCGAGTTGTTTGACCAATCCAGCAATCTCCAGGACGGTCAGCCCGCTGAGTTGCTCCACAATTTTATCTGTATCTGCCATTTTATTTCTCCGGTTCGCCGCTTCCGAAAGCCTTCGGAAAATTAAAGCCGACAGCCATCGGCTCGGACAATTTTCGTTTCTTTCTTTTTTTGTAGCCACGGCTCTATGAGCCGGGCCCGCGTCTCACAGAGACGCGGCTACAAATTTTCTTATGCGCCAGCCTCCGCTGGTTTTCCTTCCTTCTGCGCTTTCGCGTTCAATAATCTCGCCAATGACGCGCCCGGCTCGTTTAACAGTCGCACAAGCTTCGTCGCTGGCGACACCAACAACCCGAGCAACTGCGCCAGCAAAACTTCCCGCGACGGCAAATCGGCCAGCGCCTCAATTTCCTGCGCCGATAAAACCGCCTTCTCGATCACTCCGATTTTCAGCGCCGCCACCTTGAATTCGGCCGCGAACGTTTTCAGAATTTTCGCTACTGGCGCGACATCTTTTTGGCCCGTCACAATCGCGGTCTGACCGCTGAGTTTATCAGCGACATCGGGCAAACCGGAATCGTTCATCGCCCGTTTCAAAAAACTGTTTTTCACCACCCGCACTTCTGCGCCGGCGGGTGCGAGCCGGTTCCGCAGATCGCCAAATTGATCGACTTTCATCCGTTGATAATCGGTCACCAGCACGAAAGGCGACCGGTTCAATTCCTCGGCGAGATCGGAAACGATGCTGGCTTTTTCGGGTCTCATTGGGAGCGGTAAACTGTTAAATCGGAGAAGCTACACGGTGAGATAGGGCGATGGATCAACATGCACGCCGGGCGACATCGTTGCACTCAACGTCATCCCCTCAAGATAACGTCCCTTCGCCGTTGCCGGTCGCGCCCGCACCACTGCTTCGATCACTGCATTGCCATTTTCAACCAGTGCGTTCTCGGCGAAAGAAAATTTTCCCACTGGCACGGCGACGTTTCCGTTCTTATCGAGTTTGAATTCAACGCGGCCAGCCTTCACCTCCTGCACCGCTTTCGCCGTGTCATCCGTCACCGTTCCGGTCTTTGGATTGGGCATCAACCCGCGCGGTCCCAAAACTTTTCCCAATTTACGGACCTCCGCCATCGCCGCGGGTGTCGCGACCGCCACGTCAAAATCCTGAAAACCTTCCTGCACTTTTTGAATCAAATCCTTGAAGCCGACAAACTCCGCGCCCGCCTCTTTCGCAGAGTCCGCCGCTTTGCCTTCAGCGAAAACAAGCACTCGCACTTTCTTCCCACTCCCGTGCGGAAGGGGACAAGTTCCTCGCACCATTTGATCGGATTGTTTCGGGTCAACTCCGAGCCGGAATGAAACGGTTACCGTTTGATCGAACTTGGTCGGCCGAAATTTTTTCAACGTCGCCACCGCATCATTCAAGCTGTAGGCCTTCTTTCGGTCCACCTCCTCAGCGGAAGCGCGATAACGTTTACTACGATTTTGTTGCATGATCTTGTGCAGTCCAAACGAGCTGAAACTCTCCTGCTAATTTCGCCGCATTTCTGCGGCGGGGCGACCAAGCTAGTGCCTTTCCGCACGTTGTCAAAACGCATTAGCGTGTCATCCCGAGCGCAGTCGAGGGATCCCGCCATGAAAGCTTTAAGGTAACTTCATTGGGATCCCTCGGCTTCGCTGGGGATGGCGACCGCTAGAAGTCCGCTCCCATTTCATCCATTCCATTTTGCGCCGCCGTCTTCGCCGATGCGGGCGTCGCAGGCCCGTTCCGAATAATTTTCCCTTCCTTCATCACAAACGAAACACGCTCCGTCGCCGTGATGTCTTGCACCGGATCACCCGGCATCGCGATCACATCGGCCAGTTTTCCTTTCTCCAATGTGCCGAGTTTTTGCGTGACTCCCAGCAATTCGGCATCGTTAGCCGTCGCGCTCTTCAACGCATCGATCGGCGCCATCCCCAGGTCGGTCATCAACCTAAATTCCTTTGCGTTCTGTCCGTGCGGAAAAACCGCCGCGTCCGTTCCGAAGGAAATTTTCACCCCGATTTTGAGAGCGTTCCGGAACATCTCCGAGCGTGCGTTGTACGCAGCTAGCGCCTTCGCCTGCAACGCCGGCGGATAGCCCTCGAGCTTGCCCTTAATATATTCTGCCGCCATCAACGTCGGCGTCAGGAACGTTCCTTTGTTTTTCATTAACGTCAGCGTCTCAGGTTTCAAGAACGAACCGTGTTCGATCGAATCGACACCAGCCTCGATCGCTTCCCGTCCCGCCTGATCACCGTGGCAATGTACCGCCACCTTTTTTCGTAACCGATGTGATTCATCCACCAGCGCCGCCATCTCTGCCGGCGTGAATTGCGGCGTGTCCACCTCATCCGTCAGCGAAAGAACACCGCCGGAGACTGCTGCCTTGATCACGTCCGCGCCATTTCTCACCTCAAAACGAACAGCTTTGCGCACTGCATCGGGCCCGTCAGCGATTCCATCGGCCACGTCCGGTTCCGGCCCGAAAAGTCCGTCGCGAAATCCGGCCGCTTCGTCAAAGTGGCCGCCTGTCGCGCCGATGCCGTAGTTCGCCACGAACATGCGGGGTCCAACCACAATTCCTTTCGCGATCGCATCGCGCAGCGAAACGTCGATGCAATCGTGCGAGCGATAGGTGCGTGCGCCGACATCCCGCACGGTGGTGAATCCGGCTTCCACTGTGGCCCGCGCCGCCGGAATCACGCTGTAGGCCTTGGCCGATGTCGAAATTTGCATCTCTCGCAAACGCGTCGCCTGGTAGTTCGTATAATCCAGCGTGATATGCGTATGCGCATCCATCAATCCAGGCGATAGCGTCGCGTCGCCGAGATCGATCACTTGCGCATCCGGGGGAATTGCGACGTTGGCACCGGCATCAACGATTTTGTCGCCCTGTACAACCACGACTCCGTTCTGAATCAGCGCACGAGATTTTCCGTCAAACAATCGGGCCGCTTTTAGCGCGATGGTTTGATCCGCAGCTATCGTCGATTCAACCGGCAGTGCCAGGGTGATCGCGAATAAGGGTATTAAACGGGTGAAATTCATGTTTGCGCTTACCAGATTGGTCCAGCGCACTCAAGCTGTTCCGGGATGACGGTAATCTTTTCCATGGTCAAAGTTTCCGTTGATTACACCGGCAATCTTCATTGCGATGCCACCCACGGCCCGTCACACTCGAAGATCGCGACCGACGCGCCTGCGGACAACAAAGGAAAAGGGGAAGCATTCTCACCCACCGACCTGGTCGCGACTGCTCTCGGCACCTGCATTAGCACGACCATGGGAATAAAGGCGGAAGAACTCGGTGTTGATCTTCGCGGAATGACGGTCTCGGTGCAGAAAGAGATGTCGAAAGACGCGCCGCGCCGGATCGTCGCCCTGCCGTCGGAAGTACATATTCCCCTGGCGCCTGATTCGCCGCACCGCGCCGTGTTGGAGCAAACCGCGCTCAATTGTCCGGTGCACAAGAGTCTGCCCCCCGAGATCAATCGTCCGACGAAATTTTTCTGGGAAGGCTAGCAATTAACGGCCGTCATCCCGAGCGGGATGACGAAATTGAAAATACGAAAAGCAACCGAAGCGGATATTCCGCAATTGCTGCCGTTGATGCGCGAATTGGCAGAATTTGAAAAATACGTCATTTGCAATCACGGAAGAGATATTACACGAACAGGGATTTCGTCGATCACCGCCCGATTTCTACTGACTGGTCGCGGAAGAAAACAGCACGTTGGCCGGGATTTTGGTTTATTACTTCGTCGCATTTACCTATCGCGCGAAGCCGAACCTAATCGTCAAAGAGCTCTACGTGGCAGAATCGCACCGGTGCAAGGGAGTCGGCAATCTTCTGATGAAAGCGGTTGCCCAAGAGGCGGAACGCACCGGCTGTGGCATGATCAAATGGTGGGTCGCGAAGTGGAACAAGCGCGGCATCGAATGTTACTAACGGCTCGGCGCGAGAATCGATCCCGATTGGCACGAATTCCAAATGTCCGAAGAAGCGTTTCGAGAACTGCCGGAAGTAGTCGTCATCCCGAGCGCAGTCGAGGGATCCCGTTGTGTTACCTTTAACTTATCGCGGCGGGATCCCTCGATTGCGCTCGGGGAATTACCGCGCACCAGCTAACTCGCGTTTTTCAGAAGTCGCCGATTTTTTCTCCGGCTCGTCAAGCAACTTTGTGTAATTGCGAGCTTTGCGATTCTTCCACGAGCCCTTGTGCCAGGCATAGCCGGCAATAAGCGGCAGCGCGATCGTCGCTTCCGCGTAAACCATTTGCTCCGCCCCCTGATCGACTTTGCCCCACGAGTTCGCTTCCTTCAGAGTGGAACCGCTGAGAGCGCCATCGCGCACATCCGCAACCGTGATTTGCACGGCGTACTTGTGCATCCCGACATCGAAACCGAGATAATCGCCGGCCACTACCGTGTCCTGCGCGAAATTTTTTGGCACGCCCCCTCCGATCATGAACAACCCGCTTTGTTTCGACGCGATTTTAATTTTCGTTAGCTCAAGAAAATCTTTGGCCGAATCGATGCTAAGATGCCTTTCCGGGTTTTCGTATTGATGATGAATCAGGCCAAAGCCCGCACTGCAATCGCTGAAGGCCGGGCAAAAGATCGGCACCTCTTTCTCGAACGCGGCCAGCACCACCGATTCGCGGTTTTTCCCATTTCTCGTTAGATAACGCCCCATCTCGCGAATGAATTCGCGCGAAGAATAGGGACGGGGCTCGAGCGAGTCGGCAATTTCGCTGCAAGTAGCATCGCAAACCCGCAGCTGATCTTCGTCAATATAGGTGTCGTAAATACGGTCAATCGCGAGACGACGCAGGACGTCGTCGTTCGTGAAAATGTCACCCTTGTAGTGGTTGAACCCGAGCGCTTCGAAGAAATCCTGATCGACAATGATGGCGCCGGTGGAAACGATCGCGTCCACCATGTTATTGCGCACCAAATCGACAATGACGTTTTTTAATCCGGCGGAAATAAGCGAGCCGGCCAGGCACAAAATGATGGCGCAGTCTTCTTCCCGCAGCATCGCGTCGTAAATGTCCGCCGCCCGCGCGAGATCGCGCGCGGAAAAGGCCATCTTCGACATCGCCTCCACCAGCGGCACGACATTGTGTTTTTTGATATCGATGTGCTCAACCACATCGACCAGCAGTTCGGATTTTTTTGGATTCATATTCTTGGAGGATAGGCTTCCAGCCTGTCTCGGCCGGCAGACTTCAAGCCTGCCGAAACATCGCAAACCTGCAAATTGAAACAGCGAAAAGCAGGATGCCTCTCGGTCGAGTCAGGCCAGAGGCCTACCTGCCGTACAGCCATTTCATGTAATCGGCTACTCCGGCTTCGAGCGGAAATTGCGGCGCGTAACCGAGCGCACTATGCACGTTGTTCAAATCCGCTTGAGTGAAATTTTGGTAATGTGCGTGCGGATTATCGAAGTAATCCGGCTGAAGATTTGTCTGCAGCGAGCGATTCAAAATAAAAACCAGCTCGTTAAACGATCGGGCCTGGCCGCTGCCGAGGTTATAAATCCCGCTCGCGCTTGCATCGAGCGCGCGAATTGTTCCATCCACCACATCCTTCACGTAAACGAAATCGCGCCGCTGTTCGCCGTGTTTGAAAATGCGTGGGCGCTGGCCGGCGCGCATTTGCTGCGACAAATGATAAATCATGCTCGCGGGCACGCCTTTGTGCGCTTCGCGCGGGCCATAAACATTGAAGTAGCGCACACCGACGATGATCCAATCCGGATTTTCCCGCGCCAGCCGGATCGCGAGATTATCCATGATCGCTTTGGAAAAGGCATAAATGTTTGCCGGCGCGGCGGTGGTCGATTCGGCGCTCGCCTCCGTGGTAGCACCGTAAATCGAAGCGGATGATGCGAAAATCACCCGTGTCCGGTTCGGCCGCGCGAATTCCAGCAACCGCCGGAAGCTCTCTACGTTGTCGTGAGTCTGCTCGAACTGATTGTGGTTAGTGGTGTCAGTGATAGAAGCGAGATGAAAAATCGCGTCGAACTTTTCGTCGCCGAATTGTTCCCACCAATTCAGTTTTGCCAAATCGGACGCAACAAAGTCCCCGCGATAACCCGCCAGATTCTTGAAATCACCCGAGCGAAAATCGTCAATCACGGTGAGTCGCGACTTCGGAAATCTCTGCTGCAATTCCAAAACAAGATTCGACCCGATAAAGCCGGCGCCGCCAGTCACGAGCAGATTTAGTTTGGCGTCAGGTGATGGCACTGGAAAAATGCGCGCGAAAAACGCGCCTGACTAAATAAATCTTGAACGCGGAAGCGCAAGCCGCTATTGCTCGCTTAGTTCTTTGCGAGTTTGAAACAGTGGATCGGCGCGAGAAATCCGGTGTGAAACCGGAGCAGTTGCGCTGCTGTAACTGGATACGATTTCCCACGAGCCAATCGTTGTAATGGAACACAGACTTGAAGTCTGTGTTCGGACAGCGGTGAAGGCGGGAAAAAGGTGAGTCCGAAAAACGTTCGGACCAATAAGCCAGAAGCCAGAATATTCGACCGGTCTGCCTCATTCGCCAGCGTGACGCTGGACCCAGATTTAATTTCGTGGCTCCACGTTCGCTGTAAACCGATTCCGGAATCCGCTAGTCCGGCTCGGACCGCGAAAAAACTTCTTCGCAAAAAAGAAGAATGAGAGTGGAGCGAACGGCTCTGCCGCGAGTTCTCCTCTCGAAACAGGAGGATTTAAAGTGCAGAAAAACCGTTCGCTATTTTTTTGGGTCGCGGTTCGAAGTGGCGCGCGCGTATCGCGCGCTGGCGATGTCGTCTCGACATTGCGGACTTTTGAGAACTTTTGTGTCACCGCGCAGAGAAAAAAGATCGTTTCGGCGAGACGCCGAAACCAGCACGCGAGACGCGTGCGCTACCCGGAACTCTGCGGCCAGGCGCGACAGCGTACCGCGATTTGCCTTTTGTCGCTTGTCGCGACATCGCTTTGTTACGGCCAGTACGCATCGCCCACACCGGAATCAGAGCCGATCGTCGTCACCGCCACTCGTACCGACATTCCGCTCGACCAATCCCCGGCCAGCATCAGTGTTGTGACTTCGCAAGACATTGAGGAAAAGCAAATCGAGCGCGTAGCCGATGCCCTCCGCGAAATCCCGGGGATCTCCGTTGTCCAAAGCGGCGTGCCCGGCCAGCTTACTTCCGTATTTACCCGCGGCTTGCGCAGCGAGCATACCCAGGTCCTGCTCGATGGGATTCCAGTCAACCAGGGTTTGCAAGGCGCGTTTAATTTTGCCGATCTTACCGTCGACGACCTCGATCACATTGAGGTGGTACGTGGACCGCAGAGCACACTTTACGGCCCGCGCGCGCTGGCTGGAGCGATTCAAATTTTCACCAAACGTGGCGAAGGCAACCCAACTTTCATGTCTAGTGTCGAAGGGGGATCATACGGCACGTCGCGCGAAGTATTCGAAAGCGAAGGAAAAATCGAGCGACTGGATTATTCGCTCGGCCTCAGTCGACTCGATACCGACAACGCGCGCCCTAATAATCAATATCGATTGACCAGCGCGATCGCAGACATCGGCTGGTCGCCGGACACGACGCTACGGATCGGCAGTTTGATCACCTATTCGCTCGCTGATACTGGGAATCCGAACACGATCTTTGATGCGAAACCGCTCGATAATTTTCTGACGGAACGCTGGTTGATCGGACCGCATATCGATTGGCATCCGGTCGAATGGTGGGATCACCACCTGATCGTCAGCTACGATCACGAGCGGCAGCTGAACGATCCGAACCAGGATGGATTTGTTGGGCCAACGCGAGCGTTGTTCGAGCGAACACAGGTGGACTATCAAAACGATTTACGCCCGACTTCCTGGCTCATCATCACCAGCGGCTTTTTTTACAGTCGTCTCAATGCCGGACAGGAACGGCCATTCATCTCGCAAGGCTTTGGACCACAGCCACGTTTTATCAGTGATCACACTGAGGAGACCGGCGTCTTTGCACAACTGACACTGACGCCATGCGAGAATTTAATTTTCGTTAGCGGAGGCCGATTCGATCACTTCAATCAATTCGGCGACGTCTGGACCTGGCGGGAAGCGGCCAGCTATCTCATCCGCCAAACCGAGACTACTCTGCACGCCAGTGTGGCGACCGGTTTTTCGCCGCCCAGCAGTCAGGACAAGATCTTCGGAATGAATTTCGGACTCGAACCGGAACGCGATCTCGGCTGGGATGCAGGAATCGAGCAGCGATTTTGGAACAAGCGCGTCATTCTCGGCCTGACTTATTTCCACAATGATTTGTCCAACGTGATCGGATTCAATGGGCTATTTGAAACGCTGAACCTGGGGAAGGCGCGAACGCAGGGAATTGAATGTGAGCTGCGAGCGCGGCCATTCGATGAACTCGAGTTGGTGGCGACCTATACTTATTTAGATGCGGAGAAAATCGGGTCAGCCGACATTTCACAATTGCCAGGCGCCCGCTTGCCGCGGCGGCCACGCCATGAAGCTTATGTCTCGGCGTCATATCTGTGGTGGAAGAAATTGCGGACCACGCTTTCAGCAAAATGGGCGAATGCGCGTGAAGAACTGAATTTCGGCGGACCAAATTTCGATATCGAGGATTACAGCTTTGTGAATTTTGCGGCAGAATATGAAATTAACCCGCATCTGTCCGTTTTCGGTCGCATCGACAATCTGACCAATGAGCATTACGCGGAAGTGTTCGGGTTTCCCGCGCTCGGCCGCGCGGTATATGGCGGAGTGAAGGTGTCATTCTGAGCACTCGTCATCCCGAGCCGCGCAGACAACGCCAGTCCGGCTCGGACCGAGGGACCTCACGATTACACCTTTGATTACGCGAGTTACTTTGCGTGATCCGCAAGCGTAGGCGGGATCCCTCGCTTGCGCTCGGGATGACGGAGGTATTGTCATTCCGAGCCCCCTTGTCATTCCGAACGAAGTCGAGGAATCTCTAACTATTATGCTGGATAAACGAGAGACGTCTCTCCTTCGCTCGCCATGACAGAAAACGGTTATCTCATTCTCGGCTTGATCGGCGGCGGTCTGCTGGTTGCAATCGCTTTTTGGCTGGGACGGCGGCGCGAAGATGGCAACGCGACCGTGTTGAGCAAAATCGAGTTGCTCGAGCGCGCGCAGGAACGCGGCGAACGAATGCTGCGGGAAGAGATGACGCGGGGTCGCGAGGAAAATGCCAACGCGGCCAAGTCGCAACGCGAGGAACTGACCGCCTCGTTGGAAAGTGTGCGCGGGATCGTCGATCTGCGTTTGCAGGAATTGCAGAAGGACAATGCGCAGCAGATCGAAAGAATGCGCGCGACCGTAGACGAACAATTGCAGGGAACACTCGAGAAGCGACTGGGCGAATCGTTCAGGCTGGTGAGCGAGCGATTGGAAAAGGTGCACCAGGGGCTCGGCGCGATGCAGCAACTGGCGAGCGATGTCGGCGGATTGCAACGAGTGCTGACCAACGTGAAAGCGCGCGGCGGCTGGGGCGAAGTGCAGCTGGGCGCGCTGCTCGAGCAATTGCTTACCTCGGAACAATTCGATCGCAATGTGCAAACGCGGGACGAAAGCGGCGAACGCGTGGATTATGCGATCAAATTGCCCGGTGAAGGGAATGGCGCGGCAGTGTGGCTGCCGATCGACGCCAAATTTCCAATGGAAGATTATCAGCGACTAATCACGGCACAGGAAAGCGGCAACTCGGTGCTAACCGACGGCGCGATGAAAGATTTGGAAGCGCAGCTGAGGAAATCGGCGAAAGATATCTGCGCGAAATACATTAATCCGCCAAAGACGACCGATTTCGCACTGATGTTTCTGCCGACCGAAGGATTGTATGCAGAAGCGATTCGTCGAGTCGGTCTGGTCGAGCAGGTGCAGCGTGATTGCCGGGTAGTATTCGCCGGGCCGACGACGCTGGCGGCGTTACTCAACAGTCTGCAAATGGGATTTCGCACCCTCGCCATCCAAAAGCGATCGAGCGAAGTCTGGAATTTGTTAGCTGGAGTCAAGACCGAGTTCGCCAAGTTTGGCGACTCCCTTTCCAAGGTCAAAGATAAGCTCGATCAAGCCGCCAGCGACATGGATAAGGTCGCGGTGCGCTCCCGCGCGATCACGAAAAAGCTGCGCGATGTGGAAGAGTTGCCGAGTAACCCACAACCCTTGTTGCCGGAGTTGCTGGCGGACGAAGAAGAGGAACAGTGATTCGTTAAATCGTTACATCGTTATATTGAAGCCCTGCCGTTTAACCTTTTAACCATTTAACGATTTAACGTCTCAGCGCTAAAGCACCTCGTCCCACTTCGCCTTGTCCTTAATCAGAATCTCGCGTAACAGGCGAATCGGCGGCATGCCATGATCGAGCAGCTGGTTATGAAATTGTTCTAACGAGAACTCGGCACCCTGCTGCGCCTTGTAATCCTCTCGCAATTTCAATATCTGCAATTTGCCGAGACTGTAATTCAAGTAGCCGTAATCGAAGGTGCCGCGCATCGCTTCACTGCGCGCCGGTTTTTCTTCGTAGTAGCAATTTTCGCGAAAGAATTTGGTCGCTTCATCAACCGACATCTCTTGAGTGTGCATTTTCACCGAAACGCACAGCCGGCACAGCCGTAGTAATGCTTCCGAAGCCTGCGCCATTTTATATTTGGCCGCACGCTTTTGTTCCTCGGCAGTCTCCGGCGGTTTCCTGGGCCCGCCGAAACCCTGATCGAGCATCATTTGCTCGCAGTAATGCGCCCAGCCTTCAATGAAGGCGTAGCTGCCAAAAATCTTCTCAATCTTGTTCGCGCTCGAGGCATTCAAACGGAGGAACTGCACATAATGGCCGGGGTAGGCCTCGTGGATCGAGGTCACATCCGCGGTGTAGTAGTTAAATGAGGTAAGCCATTCTTCCTTTTGCTGCTCGCTCCAGCCCGGCTCGACCGGCGTGACGTAATAAAATGCTTCGGTCGCTTTTTTCTCGAACGGTCCCGGCGTGTCCATCGAGGCAAACGAGGTGGCTCGATCATATTGCGGTGTTTCTTTTACCTGCGCTGCTTTGGAATTCGGCGGAATGCCGACAATTTTGTGTTCGGTGACGTAACTACGGATTTGATCTAAGTTCTTCCCAATGTCCGGAATCAATTTGTCGGCGCTGGGATGCTCTTTCTGGATTTCCTTGAATACATCCGCGGGCGGTCTATTCGGATCGATAATCTTGGCGGCATCGGCGAATGTTTGTTGCTCCTCTTTTAATCTCGCCAGTCCGACCTCGAGAATCTTGGCCGGCGGTAAATCGACCAGTTCAGTTTCTGTTAGCCAGCGTTGATATTTGGCCTCGCCCAGGGCGAAGTTTGGCGTCGCCTTCGGCAGTTTGTCTTTCTCCAGCCAGTTGGCGAAATCGCTGAGCGCGACGGCGGCCCGGCGATTGGCATCGATGAAATTGGCGCGCAGCTCCTGATCCTTCACCACGTCGACCGCAGTCGCCATGTCCTTACGCAGGAAATCGGCCGAGCCGCGTGCGATCTGGATGGCGAGTTCGACGTGTGGCCTCGGTAAAACCGCCTCCAGATTCGTTTTGCCGGCGATGAGAATATTCGGAATTTGCGATTCGATCACGATCAGACTGCGAACCCGGTCTTCCAGCGGCGCGAAATTGCGCGCGATATAGATGTTCAAATCGGCGCAATGCGCATAGGTCATGGGGTTGCGCTCGAACTTGTGCACATCCTGAAATTCGAAAAGCTCGTTTGCGACGGCGGCCTGCAAGATGCGTAAGTCGATTCCATTGCGCGCATTCAATTCCTCGGGCTCGAATTTCCGCAGCCGGTCATCAAAACGGCGGAGACGCTGCAATTCGGCATCGAGGGCAAGCCGGCTGAAATCATCCGCCCGGCCATCATATTCATGAAAACCAAGCCGGGTTGCGAGAAGGGGCCTCGCATTCAGGTAACCTTTTATGAATTCTTCCGCCACTGCGCCGAAATCAGCATCGGTGTTTTGCGCCGCATTGAGCGTCGGCACGATCGCGCAAAGAATGAGCAGGAGAAGTCGTTTCATCAAAAGGCTAAGGCGGGACGTTAACGAATGAGTTGACCGTTGCCAAAAATTTCGCCCTGAGCGAAAATCAAGATCTTCATGAAACGTCGATTTGTTCTTATTGTGCTGGCGTTGCTCGCGCTCATCAACGGGCTGCTGGCGTTGCGGCTTTTCACCGCGCATGCGGCAGAAAACGATCCTGATAGTGGTTACGCGCAGATCGCGGTTTTCGCCAAGGCGATACAGTTGCTGCGGCAGGATTATGTCGATGGTAACAAAACGAGCTATCACGACCTCGTTTATGCTGCGATGAAGGGCATGCTCGCCTCGCTCGATCCGCATAGCCAGTTCATGGAGCCGGACGATTTTCGCGACATGCAGGACGATACCCGCAGCCGCTTCAATGGACTCGGCATCGAAGTTTCGAGCAAAAATGGTGTTCTCACCGTCGTCACACCGATGGAAGATACGCCGGCGGCGAAGGCGGGAATTCTGGCGGGCGATCAGATCTTGAAAATTAACGGCACGCCAACGGAGAGATTGGAATTGCAACAGGCGGTCAATCTGCTGCGCGGCAAACCGGATCAGAAAGCAACCCTAACGATTCTTAGACCGTCCAGCAAAGAAGTTAAAGACTACGTGCTGGAGCGCGCCGAAGTGAAGGTGCAGAGCGTGAAGAATGCGCATCTCGTCGACAAGGAGCTGACCGGCGCATTCAAGGTCGGTTACGTGCGGGTGGTGCAGTTTAACGAACCAACGGCCGAGGAGTTAGCCAAAGCGCTTGACCAATTGCAGAAACAGGGAATGCAGGCGCTGATTCTCGATTTGCGAAATAACCCCGGCGGCTTGCTCAACAGTGCGGTCGATGTCTGCGGCCAGTTCCTGCCACCGAACACAACGGTGGTTTCCACTCTGGGCCGCGCGGCATCGCAGGAGCGTGAGTATACGACTTCGTCCACCGCAAAAGAGCGCCCGCATTTCCCACTGGCGGTGTTGGTCAATGAAGGCAGCGCCAGCGGCGCCGAGATCGTGTCAGGGGCGCTAAAGGACTTAAAACGCGCCATCCTCGTTGGTGAAACAACTTTCGGGAAAGGATCGGTGCAAAATGTTTTGCAACTGCCCGATGGATCGGCGTTGCGTTTCACCACCGCGAAATATTACACCCCGGGAAAACAAGTCATCCACGGCAACGGGGTCACGCCGACCATTCCAGTGCCGATGACGGCGGAACAGGAACACGCGCTTTTTGTTGCACGAAACAGTGATGCCAAAACCGACGACGAAAAAAATCAGATTCGTTCGCGCGACCCGCAGATGCTGCGCGCGATCGATGCACTCAAAGGTGTCATGATTTACGCGCAGGATACCGCGGTAAAAAGCGAAGCGAAAAAATAGGTCGCTTCGCCTACGCCATCATCCCGAGCGAAAGTCGAGGGATTCCGTAATGTTACCTTAAAGGTCCCGCAACGGAATCGCTCGACTTCGCTCGGGATGACGAGTGTTTATGACAATTCTTGCAATTGAAACATCCTGCGACGAAACCGCAGTCGCGATCTTGCGCCGCAACGGTTTCGGCTCGGAGCTGCTCGCCAGCGAAGTGGCGTCGCAAATTGCCGAGCATGAAAAATTCGGCGGCGTTGTTCCGGAAGTCGCATCGCGCAATCATCTGGCGCAGCTTCCGCGCTTGCTCGAGCGCGCGATCGCGTCGGCCGGGATTGCGATGGATGAAATGGACGCCTTCGCGGCCACAAGTGGGCCGGGATTGGCCAGCTCGTTACTTGTCGGAAATTCGGCCGCGAAAGGCCTGGCCATCGGCACCGGCAAACCATTTCTCGCGATTAATCATCTGGAAGGACATTTGCTCTCGCCATTTTTCGGTCACGAAAAAATTGAACCGAACGTTGCGCTGATTGTGAGCGGCGGACACACCCTGCTAGTGAATGTCCGTGGCGTTGGCGACTACGAAATCCTTGGGCGCACTCTCGATGACGCGGGCGGAGAAGCGTTCGATAAGGTGGCAAAATTGCTCGGGCTCGGTTATCCGGGCGGACCAGAGATTGAAATGCGCGCGCAAAAAGGTGACGCGAAAAAATTCGATCTCCCGCGGAGCATGCTGAACTCCCGAGATCTGAATTTCAGCTTCAGCGGGTTAAAAACCGCGGTGCGCTACTTGTTGCCTAAAGTCGTCATCCCGAGCGAAAACGCCAGTCCGGCTCGGAGCGAAGGATCCCGCCATGAAAGCTTAACGGTAACGCATCGGGATCGCTCGGCTGACACTTGGGATGACGTGCTGGCGGATCTCTGCGCCTCATTTCAACAAGCAGTCATCGATGTCCTGCGGGAAAAAAGCTTTTGCGCACTGCGACAAACCAAATCGCGATGTCTGACATTGAGCGGCGGGGTGAGTTGTAATCGCGCGTTGCGAGAAGATTTGCGCGCGGCTTGCGAGAAAAATGGGATCGAATTCCTTGTCGCTGAACCCTGGTTGTGCACCGACAACGCAGCCATGATCGCGTTGGCTGCGATGTTACGATTGGAAAACGGAATCGTTTCCAAATTGGCGGAGGAGATCGATCCCAACCTCGCGCTCGCATAGTTCTGGCTAGCGCACGCATCTCGCGTGGTTTCGGCGTCTCGCCGAAACAATCTTTCTGGGGAGCGCAGGCTGCCAGCCTGCCAGTTTCGGCGGCTAGCCGAAACATTCTTTGATTGATGGTCGTCGGCAAGCTGCCGACGACAGCAGGCTAGCAGCCTGCGCTCCCAAGACACGAAGGCTCAGTATTCGCGCACGAGCAGATAGTTCGCGAGTTCTCGCAAGGGCTCAGCTTCTTTACCGAAAATCTTGAGCGCATTTTGCGCAGCGTTTGTCAGTCGCCTCGCTTCCGCACGCGATCCCTCCAGTCCGATCACTGCCGGATAGGTCGCCTTTTGCGCAGCGACATCTTTGCCTGCGCTTTTGCCGAGCTTCTCGCTCGTTTGCGTGACGTCGAGAATATCGTCGATCACTTGAAAAGCCAGACCGAGCGCGTAACCGAATTTTGTAATTGCGCGCATTTTTTTTGGGTCGGCGTTTGCACTCATCCCACCGAGACGGACGGAAGTTGTGATCATGGCAGCGGTTTTATTTTCGTGGATGTAACGAAGTTCAGCGCGCGAAACTTTTTTTCCTTCCGCTTCAAGATCAGCTACCTGACCGGCAATGAGTTTCCGGCTGCCGGCCGCAGTCGAGATCTCGCGAAACATTTCCGAGATGGAATAGCGTCGTGTCGGTTTGGCGCGGCTGGCAATTTCGAACGCGACGGTGAGCAAGGCATCGCCCGCAAGGACGGCGATACCGTCACCGAAAACCTTGTGGCAGGTCGCGCGGCCGCGCCGAAAATCGTCATTGTCCATGCTCGGCAAATCATCATGCACCAGCGAATAGGTGTGGATGCATTCCATCGCGCAGGCCAATGGAAGCGCCTCTGTCACCTTCCCTTTGCAGCCTTCGGCAGCGGCGAGGCAAAGAATTGGGCGCAATCTTTTGCCGCCAGCGAAAAGTGAATAGCGCATCGCGTTGTGGATGGTAGGCGGCGCGGCATTTTCCTTTGGCAGGAAACGATCCAGCGCGCGATCGATCATCCTTTGTCGCGCGATCAGATACGTTTTCAGGTTCATGGAAGTTTACTGGATGCTGGATTCTTGATGCTCGATGCGGGATGCTCAACGCGAAAGTTCATCGCGCGGTCGCGGAATTTTTTTGTTCCGGGTAGCGCACGCGTCTCGCGCGTTGGTTTCGGCGTCTCGTCGAAACAATCTTTGGTGAAAACGGACATCGTAGAAAACGATTAAGGCACCACAAAAAGTTCGCGATGGCGAGGACGCCATCGCTAGCACGCGAGTCGCGCGCGCTACCCAGAAACTGCGGCGGCGCTTCGTGTGACGGCATTAAAACATAAAATTTCCTAAGTTTTCACCGCCTCGCGCGTTAAACTTCTAAACCAAATGCCCGACGGTGACGCGAACGCGGACTCGAAGCGGATGCAGGTCCTGCTGCGAAGATTTGAGATTCCGTTGTTGCAATTCGCGACGCGCATTACCGGCGACCGGGAACGAGCGCGTGATGTGGTGCAGGAAACTTTTGTGAAATTTCAAAACAACGGTGCGTTTCAAAGCCCGGAGCCTGCGACCTGGCTTTTCACCGTTTGCCGGAACGGGGCGCTCAATGTTTGCCGCAAAGAAAGACGAATGCAGTACGTCGATGAAGAATTAATCGAAGCGCGCGAAGCGGGGCGACAGCCGATGCCATTCGAGCGTCTGGAGGAACAAGAGGCGACTGGATTCTTGTTGAAGATCGTGGCCACCCTGCCGCCTCGCCAACAGGAAGTGCTGCAGCTGAAATTTCAAAACGATCTTAGCTATCAACAGATCGCCGAGATCACGAAAACAACCGCGAACAATGTGGGGGTGTTGATTCACACCGCGCTGAAAACGTTGCGGCAGAAATACGCCAACGCGGCAAAGGATTTTGTTCCTTTTACCCCCAGGACCACCAACGAGGCATGAATATTGACGATCCGAGATTAACAGCCTACGCGCTTGACGAACTGGATGAGGCGGAGCGAGCCGAGATCGCGCATGAAGCAGCGGTGTCGGCCGAAACGCAACGCGAAGTCCAAGAGACGCAAACGATGGCGCGACGGTTGCGCGAGGATTTTGCCGCAGAGTTGCAGCATCCTGCCAGTGTCGTGAAAGCACCGCTTTCGGCGAACCTTAGCGATATTCGGGATGACCCCTGGTTTTGGTCGATCGCGCGTCCACTCGCGGTCGCGGCAGTCATTGCAGCCTTCGCCGTGATCGGGCTGGCTATTTTCGGTGGCTACAAACTTCAGCAAAATAAAATCGCGCAAGCGTCACGACACCCGACCAATCTTCCCTTGGCGGCACCAAGTGAAATCGAGGCAGAGATGGCCTCGCCAATGATCGCGCTGCGACAGCCAGCAGCAGCGCAACCCGAGTTCCGTGAAGACTTCTCGCGAGACGGCGATATTCGAACTCATAATGGAAAGTCCAACACCGCCGATTACGGGCTCTTCATAGAAAATCCGTTTCTCGCGGCGTTAGATAATCCCCTTTCGACCTTCTCGATTGATGTCGATACCGCGTCTT
>QHPP01000001.1 GCA_003219125.1 Verrucomicrobiota bacterium | reverse complement strand
CACTTCCCCCTTCAAGACTAGCAAAACCTGATCGCTCTTCTTGTGACCTTCCGCTTCGCTGCCGGATGATTTGCCCGGTTTCAATGTCATCATAGCCGTCTGCGTTCGCTTTGTTGTTTGCAGCACTTCAAACCAATCGCTCGCTTCGCGAATATTTTTTACGTTCATCGATCATTCCTGCGGTTCGAATCCGCCACGGGGCGTAATCCCTGCGGCCAGGTCTACGTGAAAAGTTTGCTTCATCTTGTTCGGTCCGAAGGAAAGTTCGGCGGTGTAATCTCCGCTCGACATTAATTTTTTCGGATCATCTCCACCATATTTCGTCAGCACATCTTCGGTCGGACGCAGATCCCAGTTCAAACGCGTGAATCCTGCGACGCCGGGCGCTTTCAAATTCGCCACCGGTGCGCCGGTCGCATTCGTAATCGCGATTTTAATTTCGTCACCGGTGAAATCTTTCACCCACACCGTGAACAGCGCGCCTTCTGCGGGATTGCCGCCGCGATAAACGCCTTTGCCATTCCACTCCGAAAATCCAGAGGGCGCATAAGCGCCATTCGCCGGACGCACATTAAATAAATGCGCCGGTTTGCCCGCAATTTCCGGCGTCAGGTCACGGAAGGGCCGCGCGTCATCGAGCACATAAATGCTCCGGCCATGCGTCGCGATCACCAGATCGAACGTGCGCGGGTGAATTTGCAGGTCATCCACCCGCACTGGCGGCAAATCGCCAACTCGCACCCAATGCTCACCCTGATCGAAGGATGCGAACAGGCCGAAATGCGTACCGGCATAAAGCAGTTTCGGATTTAGGGGATCTTCACGAATTGCTTCCACCGGGTCGTTCGTTGGGAGATCGCCGGCGATATTCGTCCATGTTTTCCCGCCATCGGAAGTGCGCGCGATCATCGGCCGATCATCCCCTCCCCGATAACCGCTCGCAGCAACGTAAACGACATTCGCGTCTTGTGCGCCGGGTTCGATTCGCACGATCCATTGATTGCGCAACGGTTCGGGCAAATTTGCCGTCAGCTCGGTCCATTTCCCACCATCGTCTTGCGTAACCCAGAGCCGACCGTCATCAGTTCCCGCCCACAAAGTTCCAGCACGCACCGGCGATTCCGCTAATGAATAAACGACTCCATAGACTTCCGCGCCGCTCCCCACCGCTCGCGTCTTCTCCGGCTCGTTCCGCGATAAGTCCGGACTGATGACCGCGTAGTGCTCCGCCCGATCGGTTAGCCGAAAAACGTGGTTGCCGCCGAGGTAGAGCAGGCCCGGCTTGTGCCGGCTCATAATCAGCGGCGAGTTCCAATGAAAACGCGCCGGCTCACTTCCTTCGGGCGATTGCGGTTTCAAGATGCGCAGCTCGCCCGTGCGCATGTTGAAGCGATGCACCACGCCTTCCTGGTTATCGCCGTAAAGGGTATCACGGTCAGTCGGATCGAACAGCACATAGAATCCATCGGCACCGGTGAACGGCGTCCAATCACAATTGCGAATGCCTTCCTTGCTGCTCACAGCGCTCGGCCCAACCCAGTTGCAATTGTCCTGTAATCCACCCGCAATCCGGTAGATCGGGCGCGAATCGTCTAACGAGATGCGGTAAAATTCGCCGGCCGGGATTCTGTTCAAGTGTTCCCAGCCTTTGCCGCCGGCGTAGCTTTGGTAAACGCCGCCGTCGTTTCCGACGATCAAACGCAACGAAACCGGTGGCTTCGGTGGCTTGTTCTTGTCCTCGGGTTTCGGCGGTTTCGGTGGCGGCGCACTTCCGTTTTGAATGGCAAGCGCGTGCATATCCGGATGCAATTTGTCCGAAAGATCCTCGCGAAAAGTTTTCCCGCCGTCATCAGAAGCGAGGAGCGCGAACCCGAGTAGATAAACGCGCTGATCATTCGCTGGATCGATTCGAATTTGGCTGAAATAAAACGGGCGCGGATCCAGATCGCTGGTCCGTTTCCATGTCTCGCCGCCGTCCTCCGAGCGAAAGACGCCGCCGCGTTTGCTGTGAATGTTGGTAAAATCGTTCGTGCCGCCTTCATCACTCTGCACCACTGCCATCACGATTTTGGGATTAATCGCCGTGACCGCGAGCCCGATCTTTCCCGTCAGCGTCGGCAAACCATTGCTGCATTTTTTCCATGTTCCACCGCCGTTGGTACTCTTGAAAATGCCGCCAGCATCTTCGCCGTTGGTCGCGGAGACACCGTAAGTGAAACTCCACGGCGTGCGGCGTCGTCCATAAAGCGCCGCGTAAATTACTTCCGGATTGTCCGGCGCCATCGCGACATCAACGCAACCCACGCGCGCCGCCTGGGACGCAGGCGCACTCAGCACCGACTTCCACGATTTTCCTGCGTCCGTCGTTTTGAACAAACCCCGGTCACCCCCGTCTGCCCAAAGATTTCCGAGCGCGACAACATAAGCTGTGTCGGGATTCTTCGGGTGAACCAGCACGCGTCCAATCGCGCGACTGCTATCGAGCCCAACGTGTTGCCACGTGCTTCCACCATCGCCGGAACGATAAACCCCATTCCCCCACTCCGCCGAATTGCGGTCGGTTGGTTCGCCTGTCCCAACCCATACAATATCGGTATCGCTCGGTGCGACCACTACCGCGCCGATTGATTGCACCGGCTGCTTGTCGAAAACCGAATCAAAAGTCACGCCATTGTCGCCCGTCTTGAATAAGCCGCCGGTCGAAAGGCCGACGAAAAAGACCGCCGGATTTCGTGGATCAATCGCAATGTCTGATACCCGGCCGCCCATCGCCGCCGGGCCGATCGACCGCGCCTTGAAATTCTTAAAGAGAACCTCCGGTAATTTCGGCGCCGTCGCTGCCGGAGCCGGGGAAACGGCGGGACTCGACGAACTTTCTGCAGGGGGAGTTGATGTGGCCGTCGCCTCGGGCGTGGGCGAGGTAGAAGGCCGTGTGCCGGCGAGCGTGGCAGAAGGTGCTTGGGCCAGGGCAACCCCGTGGCAGGTAAGAAAAACGACGGCTAAGGCGATTGTTTTCACGATTTCATATTGAGCGGAACTGCCTTCTTGTCGATTCGGCCGCGCTAGAAAGAACCGATTGGCGAAAAATTGCTGGCCACGCAATTAACTTTTTCTGGTAGGAGAGACTCCGTTGAGCCCCGTTTGCCAAGTAGCGACTATTTGGATCTCGCCGTTGCTTCAGAAACGGCAAGCGGGAGCGCTTGCCCTACAATTTGCTAGCGCAGTCGCTGATCGAGCACGAAGCTGCCGCTATCTTTGATTTTGATTTTCCCGAAGTCTCGATGCTTGGGATTAAGGAGAAACGTTTTTTCAAGCGGAACGATCACACTCGGCACCGCAAGAACCGCGGACCGGTCGGAACGGATCCATTCGTCGCCAATCTTTTTTGAAATCAAGCTGGGTGGCTGGGCATTCCAACCTTTCGGCAGCTTTTTCAAATCAATTGCCGTCATCATCTTTTCGTCCCAACTGACGTGAAAGACGCGAAATTTATCCCGAATTGTGACCGGTTGGGTGTGCACGAGAATTTCCAGCGCCGCCAGCGAAAGATGTTCGCTGCAATAAACCATCCGCACCCCGCCAGAATTCCACCGCCCTTCGAAGATACGCGCCCCTTCGCCGGAGAACGCCGTCTTAGCGTGCTTTTCTTTGGCGATGCGCCAGCCGACCACTTCGGCCATCAGGAATAAACGCCGTACTCGAGGCGACCGAGCAAATTCTCCACCTCACGCGCGCCGATCTCTGTTCTGGCAAAATCGAGCGGCACCGCCTTACCGAGGCCGGCTTGTTTATGCGTCAGCCATTCGCGCGCGCTCTTGCCGTCGCCAAAAACATCCTCCGCCTTTTTCAACAACCGCTGGTAACGCACCAACTTCTCCGACTCATCCTCATCAATCTTGCCCTGAAGTTTTCGCCGGTGAAGGGTGGCGCGCGACATTCCGAGCACGCTCGCCACCGTCTCGAGCGGGATATCGAGCGCCTTTTGCAAATTCTGCACGGCGCGAAAGCTCAACCCCGCCTGAATCCGCCCAATCTGCTGATGCACCGTCGCAAACGCTTGCGACCGCTTTAAAGCTGTGGTTGTCATTTAGTTATCAATTGAGACAATGTATAGTATCAAATGAGAACAATCAACAAGCTTTTTGAACTAACTTTCAGATCCAGCCCCGACTGTCTGGCAGCGTTCGCTTGGGAAATTTGAATCCAATTCCGCTACCATCTGCATCTTAATAAAAACAAACGGAAATTGTCATGATTCAAGATTTCAGGTTCGCGGTGCGCCAGCTATTGAAAGCTCCGGGGTTCACCGTTGCCGCTCTCATCGTGCTGGCGTTGGGGATCGGCGCGAACACTGCGGTGTTTAGTTTGGTCCATACCCTTTTCTTTGCCCCGCCGGCCTATGCCAGGCCCGCCGAATTAGTCCAGGTATTTTCGCAGGACAAAAAGAGCCCGAAAACTTACCGGGGGTTTTCTTATCCGACTTATCAAGACATCCGCGTTCAGAACAGCGTCTTCACCGACACCATGGCGTACAATCTGGCGCTCGTCGGGATCGGACAGAAGGGCGATACCCGGCGCGCATTCGGCGCCATTGTTAGCTCGAATTATTTTTCTGTGCTCGGCGTTCCATTGGCCCAGGGTCGCGCGTTTTTGCCGGACGAAGAAATACCGGGACGCGGCGCGGCGGTAGTGAT
>QHPP01000263.1 GCA_003219125.1 Verrucomicrobiota bacterium | reverse complement strand
GGCGAATGGCTGGTCAACGATGAACGGACCGAGCCGCTGAATGGTCTGATGTTCGCCGTCAACATGCTGGTCAACACCGAAAGCGGCGACACTTTTTCCTTCAACGAGATCAAGCGCTGGCTGGAAGAAGCCGGGTTCAAAAATGCGCGCACGCTCGAAGCCCCCGGTCCATCACCGCTCGTGCTGGCAACGAAAGCGTAACTACGCAAATGCGTATCAGACGCCGTTAAATGAAGACCTCATTCGAATTGCGAAGAATTGTAGGGCGGCGATCTTCTCCGCCGTTTCTTTTGTTGGCGGCCAAGATGGCCGCCCTGTAATTCGCGCTGATTTGAGAACATTGGAATGAGAAAGGCGAAGGCAAAAACCAAAGCGCTGAACAAGAAGTCAGCGCCCAAAACAAGACGGAAAGTGGAGGTCGATTCCACGCTCAAGGCGCGACTCGAAGCGGAGTTTGCGCAGGCAGTGAGAAGCGCGAAGGCGTACGTCGATGATCCGCTCCGATTGCGCGGCCTATTTCTGGATGCAGCCAAGGTGGCTATGTCACTGCCGACGGACTCGTTCGGAGACACTTGGCCGTACTTTCAGACGATGCTGCGTCTGATCCGCGCCTACTACCGAGGCGAATATCACGAAGTCACGGAAAGCGCACTCGTCATCCTGATCGCGGCGGTCATCTACGTCGTTAGTCCCCTTGATGTAATCCCCGACGCCATCCCTGCAATCGGTTTTCTCGACGACGCCACCGTCGTCGCGCTGGCGACGCAACGAACACGGCAAGAATTGGATGATTTCATGCTTTGGGAAATAACGGCGTCGTAGACGCGCTATTTCTCGGGGGCGGACCGACGAGGAATCGCGGCTCCACAATTCTGCGCGCGTTTATCTGGGGAGCGCAGGCTGCTGGCTAGCGCGCGCGTCTCGCGTGCTGGCGATCGCGTCTCGCGATCGCGGACTTCCTGAAAAGATTGTTACGCCGAGACGCCGAAACCAGCACACGAGACGCGCGTTACCCGGAAATCAAATCCTCGGAATTCGCGGCGAAACGTTAGACTAACAGCAGCGCTGGATTTTCCAATAAGTGGCGGAGTTCTTTGAGATAGACCGCGCCGAGCGCGCCGTCGATCACGCGATGGTCGCAGCTCATCCAGATCGACATGCGATGACCGACGACCACCTGGTCGCAGTTGTCGATGACCGGCATTTTGTTGATTTTGCCGACGGCAAGAATGAAGCCTTGTGGTGGATTAATGATGGCGGAGAAACTGTCGATCCCCATGCCGCCGAGATTCGAGACCGTAAAACTTCCGCCCTGAAATTCTTCCGGCTTCATCCGTTTGTTGCGGGCACGGCTGGCCAGGTCTTTGGCTAGTTCGCTGATTTCCTGCAGTGATTTGTTCTGCGCGGCGCGAATCACCGGCGTGAGCAATCCATCCTCGATCGCGACGGCGATGCCAAGATCAATATCCGCATATTGCACGATCGCATCGTTATCGAACGAAGCATTTACCTTTGGCACTTTCACTGCTGCCATTACCGCTGCTTTCAAAACGAAATCGTTCACCGTGATCTTTGATGTATCCGCCTCTTCGCCGGCTGATTTTAACTCCGCGCGCGCTTCCATAAGCGGGCCGGCATCGATATCGATGTTGAGATAAAAATGCGGAACCGGCGCTTTGCTTTGCACCAGACGCTCGGCAATGCCTTTGCGCATTCCGGAAAGTTGAATTCGCGATCCTGCGCCCTGTAGTGGCAGCCGTGTCGGCTGCTTCGGTGCAGGCGACGCGCCTGCCTCTACAGGTTTCGATTTGGCAGCAGCGCGTACGTCAGTCTCGGTTACGCGGCCTTCCGGACCGGTTCCTTTCACGCCCGCAAGGTCGACACCGAGCTCGGCCGCGATCCGTCGCGCCACAGGGGACGCTTTCACCCGCGCTCCTTCTTCAGTTTCCTGTAGTGGCAGCCGTGTCGGCTGCTTTGATGCAGCTTTCTTTTCGGCAGGCTCTGGTGCGGGCGACACGCCCGCCTCTACATCTTTTTTCTCCTGCGGCGGCGCACTCTCTTTTTCTTTCGTTTTCGCCGACGCAGGTTTTTCCGTTTCGGCTTGTTCCCGTTTTGCCTCTTCAGTTTTCTTCGCTTCTTTCTCTGGCGGCTCTTCTTTTTTTTGTTTTTTCTCAGGCGCCTTTTTCTCTTCTTTTGGCGCCGCTTCGCCCTCCTCGCCGATAAAGGCGATCCGTTGGCCGACTTCAACTTTGCCGCCTTCCTCCACGTAAATTTCGGTGAGCGTCCCGTCCTCGGGCGATTCCCATTCCATCGTCGCCTTGTCGGTTTCGATTTCGGCGATGACGTCGCCGGCCGAGACCTTGTCGCCTTTCTTCTTTTTCCACGCGACGAGAGTTCCTTCCGTCATCGTGTCACTCAATTTGGGCATCTGGATTTCAGGCATGGCTAATCTGGGAATGGAACACGGACTTTTAGTCTGTGCGCCCAGCGGAGTTGCACTCCGCTGAAACAGCAGCAGCAGCGGACAAAATGTCCGCTGGGCGCACAGGCCACAAGCCTGTGTTCCGCACTCAATTTGGGCATTTGGATTTCAGGCATGGACGATAAAAGGTTAAATCGTTAAAAGGGTTACAATGTTACAACGGCTTCCCCCTTTTTAACCTTGTAACATTTTTAACGCTTTTAACTTCGTTCACGCATAACAAGCTTTTTTCACGGCGGCGATGAGCTTCTCCGCGTTCGGCAAGACTGCTTTCTCCAGTCGTTCGTTGTACGGCATAGGCACATCTTCCTGTGAGACACGCCCAATCGGAGCATCGAGCTGGTCGAAAATATTTTTCTGAATGCGATAACAAACTTCCGCGCCTACGCCACAGAATGGCCGGTCCTGTTCCACAATCACCACCCGATGCGTTTTCGCGACGGAATCGTAAATCGCGCGTTCGTCCAGCGGTTTGATCGAACGCAAATCGAGCACTTCCGCGCTGATATCTTCGTCCTCGAGTTTCTCCGCCACTGCGAGCGCCAGCGCCACCGTTTGTGCGTAACAAACAATCGTCACGTCCGAGCCTTCGCGTTTGACCTCCGCTTCGCCCAGTGGAATGAGCAATTCCGTTTCCGCCGGTTCAATCATGCCTTTCGAGCTGTAGAGCAGTTCGGATTCAAGCACCAGCACCGGATTGTTGTCGCGCACTGCGGTTTTCAAAAGTCCCTTGGCATCGCGTGGCGTTGCCGGCGTGCAAACTTTCAGCCCCGGCACGTTGGCATACAAACATTCGGTCGCATGCGAGTGGGTCGCGCCGAGCTGATGGGCCGGACCGTTCGGTCCGCGGAATGTGATGGGGATGTTGAACTGGCCGCCGCTCATGGTCAGCATGTTGGGAGCGTTGTTCACCACCTGATCAAATGCGACGAACGAAAAACTGAAAGTCATGAATTCGATGATCGGACGCAGTCCAACCATGGCGGCACCGACACCGAGCCCGGCAAACCCATTTTCGGAAATTGGCGTGTCGATGATTCGCTTGGGGCCAAAGCGTTCAAGCAAACCCTGTGAAACTTTGTAGGCGCCCTTATATTCCGCCACTTCTTCACCCATAAGAAAAACATTCGGATCGCGTGCCAATTCTTCTGCCAGCGCTTCATTCAACGCCTGGCGATAGGTGATCTCGCGCATGTTCATATTCGTTTAGCAGCCTCGAAGTCTGCTGGCCGGGCAGACTCAAAGTCTATGCTCAGACGTAGGTGTAATCATAAAGTTTCTCGAGCGGCGGTTCATCGCTCTGCTCGGCAAATTTCACCGATTCGAGCGCGATTTGTTTCGCTTCCTTGTCCAGCTCATCAAATTTCTCGTTGCTCAGTTTTCCTTCACGCGTCAGCTGGGCGCGCAACCGCGTAATGGGGTCGTCCAGACGATATTGTTCGAGTTGCTCCTTCGTTCGATAGCTCGCGGGATCAGACATGGAGTGGCCGCGATAACGATAGGTGCGCGCTTCGACAAACGCCGGATGCGGATCTTTGCGAATTGATTCCACCACTTCGCTCAAAGTGTCGCGGACGTGACGAAAATTCATGCCGTCCACTACACAACTCGGAATGTCATAACCTTCGGCGCGATCGATGATTTGTTTGAGCGAAGTGGAACGCTCTACCGAGGTTCCCATGGCAAAGAGATTGTTCTCGCAAATAAAAATCACCGGCAACTTGAAGAGAGCGGCGAGGTTCAACGCTTCATGAAAGGAGCCCTGATTGATGGCGCCGTCGCCGAAAAAGCAAAGAGTAACGCGATCTTCACTTCGATATTTGCAAGCGAAAGCGAGGCCGCAGGCCAGCGGCACATGGGCCGCCACAATGGCGTGTCCACCGTACATATGATGTTCCTTGTCGAAAAAATGCATCGAACCGCCCAGCCCGCGGGAACAGCCGGTATCCTTGCCGAAAAGTTCCGCCATGCAGGCATTGGCGCTGGTTCCGCGGGCCAGAGCGTGGGCATGATCGCGATAGGCGGTGATGATGTAATCGTCGAATCGGGTCGCCGCGATGGCGCCAGTTACAACCGCTTCCTGGCCGATGTAGAGATGACAAAAACCGCCGATCTTCTGCGCTTGATATTGCTGGCTGGCTCTTTCTTCAAAACGCCGGATGAGCAACATCAACCAGAGCATCTCGACCTCGTCGCGCTGCTCCGCTGGCTGCATGGAAATCAGGCAGCGCGAGCGATCGCGACTTCTGCGCTAGTGCGTGGCGATTGAGCGCGCATCAACAGAATGAAGACGGCGGTGAAGGCAAGGTCGCTCAGGAGTGAATTGCGGAAAAACATCCAGCTGGGCGTGGTCCCATATTGTGGCAGGCCAATGGTCAACGCTTGAATTAATCCCGCGAAATTTTTCACGTAACCGGGATCGGTCAGCCAGGAAAAAGCATTCGTGATTCCATAAAAAATCACTGACCCGGCGAGCGACGCAGGCAACATTGTTTTCCAGGAAGCGCGTCTGCGCAGGGCCAAGCCGATCAAACCGACGACCGCTAACGCGAGGTAGCGGCAAAGAATTTGCGGATCGAAAAGCGGTGCGTGATAAGTGGCGTTCAGAATTAAATCAGAAATCAAGAGGGTGCTCAGAGGTAGCGCAAATTTGTAGCGCCGCGGGAGATAGGCGGCGCAACAAAGCGCGATGGCGGCGAGAGGCACGAAGTTCGAGAGCCAGGTAGCAGCACCGGAGTGAATGAGGAGACCCGTCATCGCCCGAAAAGCGACGACACAAATGACGAGAAACAAAGCCGGAATCATCGGACAGCAAGTTTATCTGTCCTGCGCCAGATGCAACGCTAAACGCGCGGGGCTCCCTTTACTTGCTGGCGCTAGCGCTAGCGAGCGCGTGTCAGTCTGGCTTTGCGACGGATGGCGGCGTTGCGATGAATAATTCCGCGCTTGGCCGCTTTATCTATCGCAGAAATGAGTGCGTTGATATCGGTCGCCGGTGCCTCGGCGTTGGCCGCGCGCTTACTTAACGTCCGAATACGGCTCAAAACGCGGCGATTGCGAAGGGCTCGGCGCTCGGTCTGGCGCGCACGTTTGGCAGCGGATTTGGTGTTGGCCATGCGATCAAAAAATAGCGGGCGGGAGCGTCATGGATGCGCTCCTGTTTGTCAACCGCGAGTGCGCACTCAGGCGCGCGCGTTCCGCAACCAGGCGGTAGAATCCGATTTCTTTGCCGGCGCGACCGACGTCTTGGGCGCAAGCGGCGTCACGCTTGCTTTCTCCGCACCTGGCTTTGACGAATCGACCGTGAAAACGGCGTGAGTCGGACCGCGAGTGGAAGCCGGTGCAGAAACGAGGGTCCCCTTGGCCGCGCGACTCACCTTTGGCAAATGGTCCGCCGTGATTTGCACGATTGCGCCGATAGGTAACTGCGCGTAAAGCGAGTAGACATCGGACGATTTCATTCGAATACAACCGTAGCTGGCGGGCCGGCCGATCGTTTTCTCCTCCGGCGTTCCGTGAATGTAAATGCCCCGGTTATAAGCGTGCGCGTTGGCAGCTTCCAAACCGCGCAGCCAGATGATGCGGGTTATGATAGGATCGCGGCCAGGCGTATTCGGCTGCAAAATTTCGCCGGTGAAACGGCGGTTGTGAAAAACAGCGCCGACAGGCGCATGGTCACCGATTTTCTGAGCAACCTGAAGAGTGCCGAGCGGCGTCGCCATCGAACCCCAACTATCGCCGAGGCCGAATTTGGAGGTAGAAACGGGGTAAACTGCGGTATTGCCGCCGTTGTCGAGAAGCATCAATTTTTGATCGCGCACACTCACGATCACGTTTGGCTGGACTAGCTGCGCACGCAATGGGGTAGCTCCCGGCGCAACCACCGCAAGTAGCATGAACCAACGAAGGCGAGACATAGATGCGTCTAGGCGGGCAGCGCGTCAGGGGCCCTGCCGTTGTTCCAATTGAATTTCGGTAGCCATTGTATGACCGAGCAAAATGAGACGTAAAGAAACCCAAACTGAAACATAAGCAAGAATGGGACCGAAAGAAATTGCCGGTGCTCAATCGCGTACCAGACAAAGTAGCTAAAGTAAACGGCAAAAAACATCTCAGCCGCAGGCAGTACCGATTTGAGAGGCATATAGCGGCAATTGCGCCATGGCTGGGCTTTGCGTTCTATCCCATATTTCGGGGTGCGGGTGAAATCTGATTTATGATTGAACACCGCTTCGAGGACGGCGCGGGCATTATTTAGCGACAGGCCGACCCCAAGAGCGAGCAGGCATGGCAATAGCATAATTTCCTTCATCCAGGTTCGGGGATGCAGCTCGCGCTGCGCGCAAATGTAAAAGACTGCGACCGAGACTGAAGCGGTCAGAAAGATCGGCACATCAATAAGCAGCGTGCGCACCCAGCCCGATTGCGGTCCGCCGGTCGAGGGATGGAGCAGGACAACAAGACAAGCGAGAAGCAAATACGCGAAATTGGAGACAAGATGGCCGGTCGCCTCCAGTTTGATCGGCATCGGCAGCTTACTTCGCCAAATTTCCGGCAGCAGTTTTTTGCATGTCTGGATGGAGCCTTTCGTCCAACGATGCTGCTGCGACTTGAAGCCATTCATATCAACCGGCAGCTCGGCCGGGGTAACAACGTCGGGTAGAAAAATAAATTTCCAGCCGGCCAGTTGCGCGCGGTAACTCAGATCCAGGTCCTCGGTCAGGGTGTCATGCTGCCAGCCGCCCGCCTCTTCAATGCACGATTTTCGCCAGAGCCCGGCCGTTCCGTTGAAGTTGAAAAAGCGACCGCTGCGCGAGCGCGCGGTTTGTTCGAGAACGAGATGGCCGTCGAGAAACATCGCCTGCACGCGGGTGAGCAAGGAATAACCGCGATTCAAATGGCCCCAGCGCGTTTGAATCATCCCCACTTTCGGATCGGTAAAGAAATCGACCGTCTTGCGCAGCAAATGCGGCGGTGGAACGAAATCGGCATCGAGAATACAAACGAATTCACCGCGCGCGGTAGCCAACCCTCGTTCCAGGGCGCCCGCTTTGAAGCCGGTGCGATCGACTCGATGAATCAGTTCGACATCGAAACCGCGCTCACGCAATTCCGCTGCACAATCCGTCGTAATCTCCTGCGTGTCATCGGTCGAATCGTCGAGCACTTGGATTTGCAGCCGATCGCGTGGGTAATCCAATTGGCTGACCGAGCGCAGCAACCTCTCCACTACATAAACTTCGTTGAAGATAGGCAACTGCACGGTCACGACCGGCAATTGTTCGAATCGGCCCGCCGGCACCGGCGCGTGTTTCCGATTCTTGAGAAAGAGGTAGATAATAAAATAGCGGTGGATGCCGTAAGCCGAAAGGCCGACGAGCACGCTGAGGTAACAGATTGTCCAGATGAATGAAAACATGCCTCCTTGCCTTAGGAATCCAGACTGCCTTGCCGATTACTCTGCAAGGGCGACATGATGCCGCTTCTGGGGGTGTCGTCAAATCAAAAAAAGGCGGGCTGGCTCGCGCCGACCGGGCTTGAAGTTAAAACTACACAACCATTTATCGTGTCGCGAAAGCGAAATGGCTTGTTCCTTTCGGCGGCCCGCGGCATGGGGTTCGCTTCTCGGAGAGGGAGCGATTTTGTGTTAATATAGTCGCTACCGACGATGGCCATCGGACCAGTTACGACCAAAAAAAGGGGAAGAAATCTCGAACGCTTCGATATCGTTTTGACGGTGCTGCTCGCCGGATGGGTGCCATCGATTCTGATGCTGCTGGTTTCTTACACCACCCTCAAAAAGACCTTGGAATCAAAAATTCTGCGTGACCGCCAGACTTTTGTCCAGCTCATCGGTCATTTGGTCGATGACGACCTGGCCAGCACCGCCAACATCGTCTCCTATTATCAGACTCTTCCTGATATGGAGCGTCTTTTTGCCGCGCCTATTCCTCAGGACGCTGCCCAGCAATGGATCGCAGAGAAGTTTTTCTCTTATCCGCGGATTGACGGAATGTTCATCGCTGCGGCCGACGGTAAACTTCTCGGCACTCTACCGGCCGCGCCGAATCTACGGGGCCAACCATTCCATCCCCATATTTGGAAAGACGGTGCCGACCGGCGCCCCAGCACCTACGTTTCGCCCGTTCACCAGAGGCCAGTCGACGGGCGGATGGTGACTGATGTTGTGGGCGCAGTGCGAACGCGCGACGGCAAAACCATCGGCTATATCGGCGCTTCTATTTTGATCGAACGGATTGGCCGACGTCTCTCCTCGATTTCGTTCACCGACCGCACCGTCTGCCAAATTGTCGATCAACAAGGTTTCCCGCTTTTTACGGCCGACTTCAAATCGGAGACCAAACCAAGCCTTCCTGCGGAAGCGAAACTGATCTCCCACATTCAAAAGGAGCAAACCGGCCATCTTAGTCGAGACGGCAACATTTACTCCTTCGAGCCGCTGGAGTCGGCGCAATGGCTGGCAATCATCCGCCAACCGGAAGAAATCGCCTACGCACCGGTGCATGATTTGTTACGTAAAATCACAGTGCCAGCGGGCTGGTTGATTGCCGGCACGCTGGTCGCTGCCATCCTCGCAGGAAGATTTTATCGGCGGCAGGCGGAATCCGCGCGTCGGATCGAGCGCGAAGTCAGCTTCAACCAAAAGATTTTGGCCAACATGCCGATCGGCATTGCATTAGTTGACCCTGAAACACACCGCTTTTTGCACGTGAACGACGCCTTTGCGCAAATGGCGTTGCAGATTGGCCAGCTCCCAGCCGGAACCGACATTGGGGCCGCGACCTACGACCAGATCAAAATCGTATCACCGACCATAATCGAGAATGTGCTCGCGACCGGCAGGCCGTATCAACTGATCGAAGAACCGTTCCGCGATCGCACTGGCGCGACACGTTTTTGTAATGTCAACCTTCTGCGCTTGCTCGATTCGCACCAGCACATTCAGGGCGTGCTCTATTTCGTGGAAGAAAAAACGCGCGATATGACGCTGCGCAACGAACTGCTGAGCGCGAATGCTGCCAAAGATCAATTTCTCGCGCTTCTTTCTCACGAATTACGCAATCCCCTTTCGCCCGTCATCGCGATGGTTGCGGCATTGGAAACACACGTGGCTGATTCAGCCGAAGTGCGTCAGGCACTCGACGTCATTCGGCGCAATGTGGAACTCGAAGCGCGCCTGATCGACGACCTGCTCGACATCACGCGCATCGCCAAAGGAAAACTTAAGCTCAGTCTCGAACCGGTAAGCGTGCATAACGTCTTGCAGCGCGCACTTGAAATTTGTCGCGAGGAAATTTCGCAAAAAGCACTCGAGATCGAGTTGAATCTAAACGCTCGTGACCATTTCGTGCAGGGCGATCCGGCGCGCTTGCAACAGGTTTTTTGGAACCTGATCAAGAACAGCGTCAAGTTTACCGACGAGGGTGGACGGATCTCCCTTACCACCTCAAACCAGCAGCCTGGGCAAATCGAAATCGATATTAGCGACACTGGCATTGGGATTGAGCCGGACAAGGTGTCGAAAATTTTTACCGCCTTTGAGCAAGGCCAAAGTTCCATCACGCGAAAATTCGGCGGTTTGGGACTGGGCCTCGCCATTTCGAAGGCCATGGTCCTGGCCCATGGCGGAATCATTTCTGCCTCCAGTCCCGGCCCGAACCACGGCGCTACCTTCAGTGTTCGTCTCGGCACAATTGCCGAGCCCGCGGTGCGCGATGGCGAGTCGCCCCCAAATGGCGCCGAACCGGCGTCGAGGCCAGTTTCGGCCACCCGCCCGCCACGCTTGCTCGTGGTGGATGACCATGAGGATACCTGCACCGGCATGAAACTGATCCTGGAACGGCGCGGTTACGATATCACCATTGCCTACACCGCCGATCAGGCGGCAGAAAAAGCGCGCCAGGAAAATTTCGATCTCTTGATCAGCGACATCGGTTTGCCTGACCGCAGCGGCTATGAATTAATGCAGGAAATGCGTGGCCGGGGCGTGCCCGGCATTGCTCTAAGCGGCTTTGGGATGGAACACGACGTTAACCGCGCCCGAGCGGCCGGATTCTCCGAACACTTAACCAAGCCGATCAATTTCGAGCGACTGGAGGAAGTGATCCAACAACTGCTCGGCAACAGTGTTGACAAACGATAGGCCGATCAACCAGGAGTGGATGGAGCGTTGGTCGCGGCTTTACGCTCCGAAGCGTCCTTTAATTCGCGCGATAACTTCTCCACCCGCTGACGCATGATTTTCCCCGGCTTGAATTTCACCGTCGCTCGCGCTGGAATAACGAAGCTGCTTCCCGGCTCGTTCGGGTTTCGGCCAACGCGCGGTTTGGTCAAGCGCGGTTGAAAGACCCCGAAATTTCGCAACTCCACCGCCACATTATTAGCAAGGCTATCCGTAATGTGATCCAGCGTGCGCTGGACGACATCGAAAACCTGGTGCTGGACCATGCCGGTCTGGTTGCTGATCGCCACCACAATGTCCCTTTTGGTTAACTTGGCCATAGGTTAATATCAATATACCACAAATAAATCGCGCTGGCGCTTGAATTTGCGTGGGCAAAGCCGAAAATTTGCGGGTTTTATTCCCCCCGCCAAGATCGCCGCAAAATTAAGGGGCATATTCGGCCTTAGAAAGGGTATGCCACCACCGGTCGCCGCGCAGACGACTCCTGAAATGGGCGAATGGGGTTGTTTCGGCCAGGGCTTTCCGCCGCGATTTCAGCTGTCCCTGCGCCACACCCAGCTTGGTGAAAACCCCGTTCCATTCCACTTCCAGGCGGCGGGCCTCGTCATTTGAAAGTTCACGCACGGCGCGCAGAGAAAAACCGCGTTTCAACGCGTTCATGGCCCAGCCCGACAGATCACCTAACAAATTCAATTCGCGAAGAACGTGCTCGGTTTCCTGCAACAAATTCGCTCGCACTTCGGTAAATTGCCGTTCCTGGTCCACCGAAATGATCGGCTTGGCCTTGTCCAGGCCATAGGTGATGAGATCGTGCAATTTCTTCCAGCTTTCGAGCTGAAGCGAAATCAGACGCAGTTTGGTTTCGATTTCTTTATCTTTCATTGCATGGGCGTGACGCGGGCTACCTCAAGGGTTTCATCGAATTTTTGCAGATTATCGAGCAGCAGATGGGCCAACGGTCGGTCGACCGATTGCTCCTGGCTGATGATCCCCTCTTCAAAATAAAAACGGCCCTGCCGCCACCGGAAAATCTCTGCCAGGGCCCCTTCGCCTTCCAGCGTTCCATAGGCGGCATGCCGAACCTCCCCTTGGTGCAGATAGATTTCGCTCTTGCCGCGTCCCGACTTAAAGGTAAAGCGTCCGCTACGTTGCCCCATGCACGTCATTTGCAGAATTTCGGCCGCCGAAAATTGGCTCAAATCTCCAATCAAAGAGTGACACGGGTCGATCCCTTCCGTCGATGCACCCGAATGACTATCGAGACCATTCAGAAAACGCCGCACCTTGCGATGCAACTTTTTGGTGGACGCTGCGCTCTTCGTCAGCGGAATCTGCTGTTGTTGAGCAGTCCGGATTGAATCTGCCGACGGGCGCTGCCATGGCGCGCATAAGAGCTTCAACGATGGAAAATGTTGTCGGGCCACCGTGGCACTCTCGACCGCAGATTCCGGTTCTCCCTCGATGATCAAGCCATCGAAACTCTCTGCGATCAATATTGCAACCGCTTCGGAAACCGTTCGGACAATGCGCGTCTCGCACTCATCCGTGATGTCAAAAATCGACAGTAACCGGTCTTCGAAGACTGGATCTGGATTCAGAATCAGGATGCGAGTTTCCACAAAAAGCAGACGAAATTGCTCGTTGCAGAGCAGGAACCCTGCCTTTCCAGCGTTGGCCGTGGTGGTTAACGCACCCAGGTTCGTTTTGGCGGCGGCGCAGGAAAGGCGTCTGGCGCAACTTCATGCGCAGTGCGAAAATGAACTTTTCCGATTTGGGAAAGCATTTCCGGCCCATGCTTTTCGACGATTGCGGCCGCGGTGCTTTTGATTTCGCCTGAAACACCACGGCCAAGCTTCGCCCCCAGCTCCTTTCCCTTTCGCTCCAGCCAATCGATAAACGCTTCACGCGCCAAGATCGATGCTGCCGCCACCGCGATGTCAGATTCCGCGCGCGGCCGCTGCTCGATCCGAATTTTCCGGCCGTGGCGCAAGAGTGCGTTTTCGATCACCTGCGCATCGGCAAACTTATCGGAGAGCGATCTCGGGCAGTCCGGCTTCCGCGCCAGCAGATTCTCGATGACGCGGGCGTGTCCCCAGCCGAGCAGGCTGTTGAGATTGCCGAATTTCTTATAAAGTTCGTTGTAACGCGCTGGCCCGATTGCAACCACGTCGGTTCCCTCACGTGCGATCCGCCGGATTTCTTTTGCCAACGCATGAATCCTTGCGTCCGATCCGATCTGTTTACTGTCCTGCACCCCGAGATCGAGCAGTTGACGCGCAGTTTTCCGATCGACAAAGACACCCGCGATCACCAGCGGTCCGAAAAAATCGCCTTTCCCACTTTCGTCCACGCCAAAATGTGGCTCGAACATTTCCGGCGAATGCACTTCTTCGTAGCCGAGGCGGGCTTCGCCGAAAATCTCCGGTTCGAGGATGAACTTTACGAAATCCTCCACCCCGCGCCCTTGCACTAAAATCTTTGGACCCTTCTCATAAACCGCCACGCTTAGCTTTTCCTTCTGCGCAAAAAAAATCGTGTAGGGCTTCGGCACGAAGGTGAATCCACGCTCGCGCAAAAGCGCGCGAAGCTTTTCCGCCTGCTCGCTCGTTAACGGATGCGTGTATGAATTCACAAAGTGTTTGGCGTTGAATACACCGTCATCCCGAGCGAAGTCGAGGGATCCCATCGCGCAACCGGGCCGCTTGAACTCAAAAAGAACCATCTCATTTCGCCGCGCCCTCTCAACCTGGTTCCACAAAAGCCAACGCGATCTCCCCTGGCGCCAGAGCCGCGATCCCTATGCCATCCTGGTTTCTGAAATCATGCTCCAGCAAACCCAGGCCGCCACTGTTGTCCCTTACTATAATAGGTGGCTGCGCCGCTTTCCCACTATCCGCTCGCTTGCCACTACGACTGAATCGGACGTTCTGCACGCCTGGCAGGGCTTAGGCTATTATACGCGAGCTCGCAATCTCCACCGCTGCGCCAAATTGATCGTCGAAAAATTTGGCGGAAGACTTCCGAACGATCCCAATGAGTTGAAATCGCTACCGGGCATCGGCCTTTACACCGCGAATGCAATCGCAATTTTCGCTTTTGACCAATCCTTACCCATCGTCGAAGCCAACACCGCTCGCGTTCTCTCCCGCCTTTTCAATATTCGCGCGCCAATCGATTCCACCTCTGGCCGGCAAAAATTGTGGGATGCTTCGGCAAAGCTCGTTCCCCGAAAAAGCGCGCGCGATTTCCAGAACGCAATGATGGATCTCGGAGCGCTCATTTGCACTGCACACAATCCGCGTTGTCGGATTTGCCCGGTGAAAAAATTTTGTCGCGCTCCCGATCCAGCGTCGCTTCCGCGAAAACGAAGACGCGCCGCAATTGTTCCGCTGACCGAATCACATGGCTTGTCTATGAAGGCCGGCGCGGTCCTGCTCGAACAATGTCGCCAGCGGTGGCGCGGGATGTGGATTTTACCGCCGCTCAAACTTGACGGCTTAAAGCCGTCGAGTTTGCGGCGGCCAGTTTATGTCTCGGCTTTTCCGTTCACGCACCATCGGGTGGCGCTTCAGGTTTTTCGCAGCAAAGCAGGCCCGGCTGTATCCCG
>QHPP01000262.1 GCA_003219125.1 Verrucomicrobiota bacterium | reverse complement strand
TAAAGATAGGCATGGGCGCGTGCCATCAAACAGTACGCCAGTAAGAATGTCGGATCATGTGCCACAGCCTGCTCCAGCAGCCGTAATGCTTGCCGAAAATTCTCGGGGCCGCGCGCGTCGAAGGTTAGCATCTCAAAGAAGGTTTTCGCACGCAGGTAGCGATCATAGGCGATAAGATTTGCAGTGGGTGGTTGCTCAATGGCAGCTTTTTCCGCGGGTGAAAGTTTTGCCTGAAGCTGGTCGGCAATTGCTTTGGCGATATCCGTCTGGATCGCAAAGACATCGTCGAGTGGCCGATCGTAGCGTTCAGCCCATAAATGCCTGTCACTGCGTGCATCAATTAGCTGCGCCCGCACCCGCACGCGGTTGCCGGCCTGCTGGACGCTACCCTCGACAATATTCGCGATACCGAGTTCATCAGCGATCTCACGCAGATTGCGCTTGGCACCGGTCTTGTACTGCATGACCGACGTCCGACTGATCACCTTGAGATCGGCGATCTTTGACAGATCGGTGAGTATTTCATCTTGGATCGCGTCAGCGAAAAAGGTGTTGTTCGGATCCGCACTCATGCTTTCAAACGGCAACACGGCGATGCTTTTCTCCGGAGTATCCGCATCCTCATGTTCTCGTTCGGCCTTTCCGTCGAAGGTCGGTATCTCGGATGCGAACTTCTGGGGCGGGCGGGAGTTGCCCAGTTCGGAACTATAGAGATTAACAATGCCAAGTTTCGCGCCGTGCTTTACCTCGACTTCACCGAGGTCATGCAGCAGGGGCTGCCAAAGACGGTCCTGCGCCAAATCGTCTGCCACACGTTTCGAAACCAGAATGTGGCCGGCATCCCCGCAACTCATCACCCGCTGCGCAATGTTTATTCCGGCACCAGCCACGTTTATTCGATCATTAACGTCTTTGATCTGATCGACCGGCCCGCTGTGGACTCCCATGCGCACGCGAACGTTGGGGCGGTTTTTTAGGGTCTTCGCAATCTCCATCGCGCATTGCACCGGCTCTTCCGGAGTCTGGAAGAAGACCAGCGCCATCCCGTCACCGGCCGGAATTCGGATTAGTTTACCGGCCGAATCGCTCTTTCGGACCTGCGGTGTTTTCCGCACTAAGTGATTCAATTCCTCAATAACTGCACGCTGCTCGTTGACCAGCAATTTTGAGTAACCGACCACGTCGATGAACAAGACATGCGCGATTTCCAAGTGTGGATCGGATTTGAGTTTGGCAGGCACGTCTTTGAGCAGTCCCGTTCTTTCTATACTAGTTGTTTCGCGGCGCCGAACAATCGCGGCGGTAATTGGCGCTCATGAAGCACCGCTACAATTTCTGCCGCCAGTGACGGCGCCAGCTACAATTCGACCGCTTCGCCGTTTTCGCCTTCTTCGCCGATCTCTTCTTCGATCTCGCGTCGCCAGCGTTTCGAGACCCACGGGCGTAGGAATCCGTAAAGCAAATAGATAAGAAACAGAACGGCCGGCATCCATTCGTAGTTCAAAGCGGTGAAGAACATAATGAGAATGATGGCGGCAAACCGTGGAAGCGACCGCGTTGTGCGCCAGGTGATGGCTTTGAAACTCGGATAGCTCAGGCGGCTAAACATCATGATTGAAAGAAAAAGCATGAGCGGCGGAAGCACCCATTTCCAGCGACCGATCTCATGGTCGCGCTCACCCAGCCACCAAAGCATGAATAACGTAATCGATGCAATCAACCCGGCGGCAGCGGGAATGGGAAAGCCCGTGAACGCTTTTCCGTCTCCGGCGCCGCCAGCAGCAGAGACACAATTGTAACGGGCCAACCTCAGCGCACCGCAGACTAAATAAACGAAAGCCACGAGCCAGCCGAGGCGGGGAAAATCAATCAACACAATCCGGTAGACCATTAGGGCGGGCGCAACACCAAAGGAGACAATGTCGGCGAGGGAATCGAATTCGCGGCCAAAGGCGCTGTCTTTCCCCCCAAGGCGAGCCAATCGCCCATCGAGGACATCGAAAATGCAAGCGCCGAGAATGAACCAGACGGCAGCGTGAAAAAGCGTCGCCGCTTCATCCGGACTGGACCATTGAATGAGCGCGCCCTGCACGATTTTAAGCGTGGCCGCGAACCCGCAGAACAAATTGCCCGCCGTCATCAGGTTGGGCAGCAGATAAATCTTTGGATTGTGCTCGTTCATTCCGGCAATCGCGCAATCACGCTGGCGCCGCCCTTCACGTGATCGCCTACTTTGACCAAAATTTCGGCGTCGAGCGGCAAATATACTTCAGTCCGCGATCCAAATCGAATCATCCCGAAACGCTGGCCGCGTCTCAGTTCATCGCCTACTTTCGCCCAGCCGACAATACGTCGCGCGATCGCGCCGGTTAATTGTCGCACCACGATGGTAGCGCGCGGATTTTGAAAGGCCCAGGTCATCGCCTCGTTTTTTTCTGAGCATTCGGAACGGCGCGCATCAAAGAAAAAGCCTTTGCGATGTTGCTGAAAGACAATACGACCGGCAACGGGCGCGCGATTGGTGTGCACATCAAAGATGGAAAGAAAGATGCCGATGCGTTTACTCCGCGCTTTCAGAAATTGGTTTTCATCCAATTCCTGAATGTCGGCAACGGTGCCATCTGCGGCTGCGACGACAGCACGTTCATCAGCTGGGTCGGGACGGTCTGGATCGCGAAAAAAAGCGATGCAGTAGAGAATCAGCGCGACAAAAAAAAGCGCGAGCCACCACGAAATCAACGCACTCCCGATCGCCAGGATAAGCAAAATGGCAAAGATCCAGCGTCCTTCGAAGAGGGTTTGAAAGCGCATAATTTCGCGGTCATTTTCCGGCCCAAAAAAGGCGTGGTCAAACCAGCCAAAACCGAGCCTAAGAAAACCGAGCAGGGACCACAATAGGCTGGTTTTTTCCGTTCCCCAAGCTCAACGCCTAGGGCCTGCCGGGGACGAAATTTTACCAGATATTTGTTGTGACAGGCCCGTTTTCCGCTACCATATTTATCTGTGGTCGCGCGACCATCTTCTATGCCGAAAACCGACGACGATTTGCCCGTGAAATCTGTCTCGTCGGTGCGCCCTGCTGGCATCGCCACCAACCAAAAGTACGACGCCGCCCAGATCGATAAGCTCGAAGGACTTGAAGCGGTGCGGAAGCGCCCCGGGATGTACATCGGCGATCCCGATGAGCGCGGCTTGCATCACATGGTTTTCGAAGTTGTCGATAATTCGATCGACGAACATCTGGCCGGATTTTGCGACAAGATTGAACTAACGGTGCATGTCGATGGAAGTGTTTCGGTACGCGACAACGGCCGCGGCATTCCAGTCGATATTCATCCGAAATGGAAAATGCCGGCGGTAGAATTAGTGCTGACCAATTTGCACGCTGGCGGAAAATTCGGTCAAGGCGCGTACAAATATTCCGGCGGCTTGCACGGTGTCGGGGCGAAATGCACCAATGCGCTCTCGGATTGGTTTAAGGTCGAAGTCACGCGTGAAGGCAAAGTCTATCACATGGCGTTCGAGCGCGGCAAAACGACCGAGAAGCTCAGCGTTATCGGCGAAATCAAAAACAAAAAGAACACCGGGACGCTGATTACATTTTTGCCCGATCCAACGATCTTCACCATCACGACGGAATTTAAGTTCGAGCGTCTGGCCACGCGATTGCGCGAGCTGGCATTCTTAAATCCCGGGCTTGAAATCGCACTGTCCGATGAGCGGATCGATCCGCCCAAAAAAGAGACATTTTTTTATAAGCACGGCATTGAAGAATTTGTCCGGCAACTGGGCGAGAACAAGCAAGTCATTCATCCGAAGCCGATCAATATTTCGCGACAGCGTGATGAGACCTTTGTCGATTGCGTGTTGCAATATAACGACAGCTACAACGATCAGATTCTTTGTTTCGCCAACTCCATTCCGAATCCAGACGGCGGAACGCATCTGACCGGCTTTCGCGCCGCCCTGACGAAAGCAATCAATCAATACGCGCGATCGAATAGCCTGACCAAGGACAAGGACCCATCCATTTCCGGCGACGACGTTCGGGAAGGTTTGGTTTGTGTGTTGAGCATTAAACTTCCGAATCCGCGTTTCGAATCGCAGACCAAGGTGAAGCTGGTCAACACTGAGATCGATGGCGTGGTGAACTCGGCTGTTTACGACGGGTTAATGACTTACTTCGATCAAAATCCGCCGATTGCGCGGCGCATTTTTGATAAGGTGCTCACGGCGGCGCGAGCGCGGGAAGCGGCGCGAAAAGCACGGGAGACTATTCGCAAGGGCGCGCTTACCGGCGGCGGGTTGCCAGGCAAGTTGGCGGATTGTTCGGAGCGCGATCCGGAATTGACTGAGCTCTACATCGTCGAGGGCGATTCCGCTGGCGGCTCGGCCAAACAGGGACGCGACCGCCGCTACCAGGCCATCCTGCCGATTCGGGGCAAGCTGATCAACGTCGAGAAGGCGCGCATCGATCAATTTCTGAAAAACAACGAAATTCAGTCGATGATTACGGCGATTGGGACGGGCATCGGTAAGCCGAAAGAAGACGGCGCGTTGAGCGCGAAGGACGAAGCCAGCTTCGACATTTCGAAACTGCGCTATGGCCGCATCATTATCATGACGGACGCTGACGTGGACGGCTCACACATTCGAACCCTGTTGCTGACTTTTTTCTATCGGCAAATGACCGAACTGGTGCGCTCCGGCAAAATCTACATCGCGCAACCGCCCCTTTACCAGATCAAGCGCAAGAAGCGCGAGGAATACGTCGAGGACGACGTTGAGCTGAACAAGATTTTGATCAAACTCGGCGCCGAAGACGTGCGCCTGAAGAACCTGGCCGATGACAAGGAGGTTACGGCGGCGCAACTCAAAGACATTCTCGAATCACTCGAGAAACTGGCAAAGCTGAGTGAGGCTATTCGCCGGCATGGAGGCGATTTCGAGAGTTTCCTGGCGGAACGTGAATCGAAAACGGGGAAGTTACCGAACTATCTCGTCAAGGTTCGCGAGGGAAATGATGAGAGTGTTCATTATTTCCACGATGAGAAAGCGGTTCGGCGTTTTCACCAGGAGAACACCGACCTCAATCTCTTCGATACCGACACGCAGCAGGAGCTTTTGCCGCTTGATGCACCGGCGAAGACGAACGGGACCGTCCGGCGACGCGGCAAGCTGGTTGAGCTGCACGAATCCACCACCATCCAGAAGATCATCGCCGAACTCGCCCGCAAAGGGCTGAAGGTGAATCATTACGCGGCAAGCGATCGTCCGATTTTTGAGTTGATCGAAGGCGAAGGAGATCGCGCGATTTCGTATCCGCTGTTTTCCATTCCAGAGATCCTGCAAAAGATCTTGGAGATTGGGCGTCGTGGCGTGCAGATCAAACGCTTCAAAGGTCTTGGCGAAATGAACGCCAAGGAATTGTTTGAGACGACAATGAATCCGGAGAAACGCAAATTGCTCAAGGTCGACCTCAACGAAGACAACGCGGTCGATGCCGATAAGATGTTTACGATTCTGATGGGCGACGTGGTAGAGCCACGCCGTCAATTCATCGAAGACAACGCCCTAAACGTGCGCAATCTCGATGTGTAAGGAATGCGCGCGTCCATTGCTGTCATCCCGAGCGCAGCGAGGGACCTCTCAGCAGCACTCTGAATATTCGAGAGAGGTTTGGCGGCGTTCAACACGACACGCATTGTGCCTGATTCATTTGAGTAATGTATAACGCCAACGAAAAAGTAGAGCCAATCAACGTCGCCGAGGAAGTCTCGAGGTCGTTCCTCGATTATTCGATGTCGGTCATCATTTCGCGTGCGCTGCCTGATGCGCGCGACGGATTGAAGCCAAGTCAGCGCCGCATCCTCTATGCGATGCATGATCTCTCGCTCTTCCCGAATCGGCAGCATCGTAAATGCGCAAAGATTTGTGGTGACACGAGCGGTAACTATCATCCGCACGGCGAGGCGGTGATTTATCCGACGCTTGTGCACATGGCGCAGCCATGGGCCATGCGCGAGACGCTCATCAATGGCCAGGGAAATTTCGGTTCGGTCGAAGGCGATCCGCCGGCAGCGATGCGTTACACCGAAGCGCGCATGACGCATCTCGGTGCTGCGCTCATGGCCGACATGGAGAAGGACACGGTCGATTTCGTTCCCAACTACGACGAGACCCGTACCGAGCCGACCGTTTTCCCGAGCGCCTTTCCGAATCTTTTGGTGAATGGCGGCACCGGTATTGCCGTCGGCATGGCCACAAACATTCCGCCGCACAATCTTGGCGAAGTTATTGACGCCATCTGCGCGCAAATCGACGATCCCGATATCACGCTCGACGGTCTGATGGAGTTCGTGAAGGGCCCGGACTTTCCGACTGGCTGCGCCATCCTGGGCACAGCCGGGGTTCGCCAATATCTCGAGAGCGGGCACGGCAGCATGAAAGTGCGCGGCAAGGCCGGGGTCGAAGAACTCAAAGGCAATCGTGAGCAGATCGTGATCACGGAAATTCCCTACAACGTCAATCGCGCGACGCTGGTCGAGCGCATCGCGCAACTGGTGAACGACAAAATTCTCTCTGACATCACCGCGATCCGTGACGAGTCGGACGAAAACACCCGGGTAGTAATCGAGCTAAAGCGCGACGGAAACCCGAAGGTTGTGATTAACAATCTTTACAAGCATACCGCGATGGAATCCTCCTTCGCGGGGCACATGCTGGCGATCGATCATGGCCGGCCAAAACTGTTGCCACTCAAAGTTGCTAACCAGGCGTATATCGAGCACCGGCGCGAGGTTGTTCTTCGCCGCACCCGTTTCGAATTGCGCAAAGCGGAAGAGCGCGCGGAAACCCTCGAAGGCTATCTGATCGCGTTGGCGAACCTGGATGAGTTCATTCGCATCATCCGCGGGTCGGCCAATCGCGAGGAAGCGCGCATTAAACTTCTCGCCTTCGATTTCACCAAACGACAAGTCGAACAGATCGGCATTCTCATTCGCAACGAAGCGCGGCTAACGGAAGGACGGTATGCCTTTAGCGAACATCAGGCCAACCAGATTCTGGAGCTTCGTTTGTATCAACTAACGGGACTTGAACGCGAAAAAATCGTCAACGAATACAAGGAGCTACTCGATACGATCAAGGATTTGCGCGACATCCTGGCAAAAGAGCAGCGCGTCTTTACCATCATCAAAAAAGAACTGCGCGACATTCGCGACAAGTACGCCAGCCCACGGCTGACTCAGTTGGTGCCGGATGAGGGCGAAATCGCGATGGAGGATTTGATCCGGAACGAGGGGTGCATCATCAGCATCACCCATGGCGGATTCATCAAACGGACCGCGGTGAGCGCCTTTCGCGCGCAGCGGCGCGGTGGCAAAGGTGTGATCGGAATGTCGACGCGTGAAGGCGCTACTCAGGAAGAGGAAGGCGATTTCGTGCAGCATCTCTTTACCGCTACAACGCACGATTTTCTGATGTTCTTTACCGAATCGGGACGCGCTTACGTTGAGAAAGTCTATGAAATCCCGGAGATGGGCCGCGCCGCCAAAGGCCGCTCCATTGCCAATATTCTCGAGTTGCGTGCGAACGAAAAAATCGCCGCAACCATCCGGGTCCAATCAAAGCGCGCCGGCATCGGCCCGAATGCAGCCGACAATACCTGGGACGAAAACTTGCATATTATTTTCGCGACTCGCTCCGGGATCGTAAAAAAATCGAACCTCTCCAATTACGCCAACGTGCGAAAAGGCGGAATCATCGCCATCCAAATTGAGCCGGACGATTGTTTGATCGACGCGAAACTTACTTCTGGAAACGACGAGCTCGTTCTCATCACCACAGAAGGAATGAGTTTGCGTTTTCACGAAGAACAGTTGCGTGACCAGGGACGAAACACCGTTGGCGTGTGGGGAATTCGACCGGAAAAAAATGATCACGTTGTTGCCAGCGCGATCGTAAATCCGACGGCCATGTTGCTGGTCGCGGGCGAGAACGGGATCGGCACACGGACGCCATTTGACGATTATCGAAAACAATCCCGCGGCGGCAAAGGCATCATCACGATGAAGACGGGAGACAAGACCGGCAATGTCGTGGGCGCGCTCACGGTCACGGATGCTGATGAATTGATGTTGATCACGACCAAAGGTCAGCTCGTTCGCACGCCGGTAAAAGATATACGTGAGACCGGGCGCAATGCCATGGGAGTGAAGCTCCTCACTTTGCGCGAAGGCGAAAAATTGCAGGCGATCGCCCCCGTCGTCAGCCAGGCGGAAGAAGCGAAAGCCGAAATCGAGACTCCAGCGGAGTAAGAAAAGAGCGCGCAACCATTCGGCGCGCGCTCCTTATCGCCCTAAGACCGCGACTAGTAGCCGGAGCTGCGGGTAGTTGTTGTCTGCTGCGTCGTTGCCGGTTGTGCTACCGTGGTAGTCTCGTGAGTCGTGGTGGTCGTGACCGGCTCCTCGGCGCACGAACTCAAGCCAAGCATGACAGCCGCTGCGGTAAGAAGGATGAATATTTTCATAGTTTGAAGTTCCTTTGCTGAGAGTTCGGCGCAAATGCCGCGGGCAGATGTATTTCTCGCGAAATTTTTTTGATTACGTCACCGGAACTTCGCGCCCCAGTTCGCTCGAGGCGTAAATTCCATCGATGATCTCCATCAATTCAAATGCCTGCTCGGCATTGTTTATCGCCGGCGCCTGACCGCGGATGGCATCGGCAAAATTGCGCAGTTGCATTTCGAAACTGCTTTCGCTGTAGCGCGGTTCCAACGGCACAGTCACGAGCTTTCCGTTTTCGTCTACGAATAAGGTCAGTGGTTTTAATCGCAGAGTCCCTTTTGTTCCAAAAAGAACGCAATTATTTGATTCGCGATCGACCCATTCCGGACCGACCGGCGTATCGTCGGTCAGATTCGCGGCCCAGCTCGTCTCTAATTCCACGATCGCGTCGTTCGCGAAACGAATAAAAGCGTGGGCCTCGTCTTCGACATCAAATACCGGCACCTCCACCAAGTGCGCGAAATTGCGAAACACCTTTGCACTGATCGAAAGGGGGCGCGGTGTGCCCATTAAATACCAGGCGGTATCGAGTGCATGCACGCCAATGTCAATGAGCGCTCCACCGCCGGAGCGTTTCTTGTCGGTAAACCACAAACCAATTCCCGCGGGAATTCCGCGCGAACGGATCCAGGTGGCACGAGCGCGATAAATTTTGCCCAGGCGTCCTTCAGTGATGATGTCCCGGGCGGTGCGAACAGCGGCCGTAAATCGAAATTGGCGCCCAAAAAAATAAATCAATCCGCGTTTTTCCGCTTCATCACGCAGCACTTTCATTTCCGCGGCGTTCATCGTCGGGGGTTTCTCACAAAAGACGTGCTTACCCGCTTCCAGCGCAGCCAGGGACGTCGGGAAATGCAAAAAGTTCGGCAAACAAATTATCGCGGCGTCCAGATCGCGATCGCATAACAATTCCTGATAATCCTCGAACGAACTTTGCAAGCGGTAAGTTTCGGCAAAACTTCGGAGCCGCTCCGAATTGGTGTCGGCACAAGAGTGCAATTGGACATCCGGAATTTCTGCCAGGGCAATGGCATGCTGCTGGCCCGGCCATCCCGTGCCGATGATGCCAAACTTTAGTTCTTCCATCCCAGGTGGATCGAGTAGTCCCTTGCTCGATATTAGAGTATTGCGCCTTCGGCGCCACTTTTTAGCATCGCCCGCGGAGCGACCGACGCACCCTACCTTCTTTCATGAAGCGAGATGCTCCGAGTCGCCTCCTGTTTCTTGTTACATCTCGATCTTGCCACGCTGCTTTTTCAATTCGCTGCGTTTTCGTTTCGATTCGAGGATTCGTTTTTTCAAGTTAGCCGGACGCGGAGATTTTCTTCTCCGCTCTTTTTCGCGCAGAGCCCGTTTTGCGGCGCGATCTCTCGTGCGCTCCTGTTCTATCGCGGCTGCTAATCGCTCTCGTGCGATTCGACGATTGGTCGCTTGCGAACGCGAATCCTGCACCGTCACGCTCACACCGCTCGGCCGATGGCGCAGCGTAACCGCAGTTGAGACTTTATTAACGTGCTGCCCACCGGAGCCGGAGGATCGCGCAAACGTTTCCTCCAAATCAGCTTCCTTAAGTCGAAAATCTCGATTCATTCGCCGGCTTGTCTTCCTTTTCCAATTTCGATTCGATAGAGCATCTCCTTTATGAAAGATCGACCGATTGCTGCACCGCTTGTCATTTTGTCTCTCTTAGTGTTCGCGCCCCTCGCCATTGCGCAAACTTCCCCCACCCCGGAGCCCGTCGCCAAGCCGAGTCCGTCGGTTCCTCCCGCTGATTATGATCTCCGCTGGGCAGTAAAGATTCCCATGCGCGACAAGGTGGAATTGAATGCCACCCTTTATCTTCCCAAGTCAGCGAACGCAACGACTGGCCGGACTCCAGTCATTTTCACCCTCACGCCTTACATCTCCGACAGTTACCATGCACGCGCCGCCTACTTCGCTTCACATGGCTATGCCTTTGCCTTGGTCGATGTGCGCGGACGGGGAAATTCAGCTGGCGACTTCGAGCCGTTCGCTAACGACGCGCGTGATGGTTATGACATAGTAGAGTGGTTCGCGAAACAGCCGTTTTGCGACGGTAAAGTCGCGATGTGGGGCGGTTCCTACGCCGGATTCGATCAATGGGCGACGGCCAAGGAATTGCCTCCTCACCTCGCCACGATTGTGCCGGCGGCAGCAGCCCATCCGGGATTAGATTTTCCGTTCACCAATAACGTTGGCATCCCCTATGACATGCAATGGTTCACCGATACCAGCGGTCGCGCCAGCCAGCAAAATTTATTTGCCGACTCGAAATTCTGGCGCACGAAATTTCTCGACGCTTACAAGCAATATATCCCCTTTAAAACCCTGGATAGTTTCATCGGTAATCCGTCGGCAAATTTTCAGCGCGTAATCGGTCATCCCATGGTCGATGCCTATTACGACGCGATGGTGCCCACGCGCGAGCAATTCGCAAAAATCACGCTCCCGATTCTCACCATCACTGGCCAGTATGATGGCGACGAGCTAGGCGCGCTTACCTTCTATCGCGATCATCTGGCAAACGCATCCGCCGAAACACGGGCGAAACATTTTCTGATCATCGGACCGTGGGACCATGCCGGCACTCGCACACCCACGGATGAAGTCGGCGGAGTGAAATTAGGCGGCGCCGCTGTCATCGATCTGAACGATCTGCATCGGCAATGGTACGACTGGACTATGAAATCCGGCACTAAACCGGACTTCCTTAAGGATCGCGTCGCCTATTATTTGTTGGCTCCCGGAAACAGCGGAGCAAACGGCGAATGGAAATATGCCGAGGACTTCGACAAGCTGACAGCAAACCATCACCCGCTTTATCTGGACGCCACCGATGGTGGAGGGAATGGCGTCTTTCACTCCGGGACTTTAAGCGAAAAACCGGCGGCTACCGGTGCGGACGAATACATCTACGACCCGTTAGATGTTCATCGCGGCGAAGAAGTGGAGAACGTCGACAATGAAAAGACGGCGGGACTGGACCAGCGGCGTGCCCTTAACATCGGCAAAGACGGTCTCGTTTATCATAGCGAGGCGATTTCGAAGGAAACGACGTTGCTGGGTTGTCCAAACTTGACGCTGTGGATTTCCCCCGGCGTTCCGGACACCGATGTCACAGCCGAGCTTGATGAAATTCTGGCCGATGGAACCAGCATCGCGCTTTGGAGCGATGTCCGACGCTTGCGTTACCGCGAGTCGGTTCGACAACAAAAGCTGGTCAAAGCAGGCGAAATTGTGCGCTGCGATCTCAATCCCGGTCTGTTCATTGCCCGGCGAATGGCCAAAGGCAGCCGACTCCGGCTCGTCGTCAGCGCGCCCAACTCGATAAACTTCGAGAAAAATTATAACTCGGGCGGCGTGGTGGCAAACGAAACTGCGAAGGATGCGCACACCGCGCATGTCCGAATTCTGCACGATGCTGAACACTCCAGCGTGCTCGATGTGCCAATCGTACCCGCTCCCTAGAAACGATCCTCGGCGATTCAAGTTTGGGGAGCGCACGCGCCCTCGCGTGCTGTCGTTGGCGCCTCGCCAACGACTTTCTTTCGTTGAAAAAGGATTTCGGCGAGGCGCCGAAAGTCCGAGCCGGACTGCCGCTTCACGCGAGGACGCGTGCGCTCCTCTGAAAGAACCGTCATTCCGCGCGTTTCGTTTACAAAGGAGCGGGCGCGCAGAAAAGAATAAGAGGTTCGGGATACGGCTTCGCCGCGTTATAAAATAGGAGTTTAGACTGGCCCAATATTCTCGCGGCCGTGGCGCAACACCCGCGCCATCCAGATTAATTCGTCCAGGAATTCTGCAGTCCGTCGGACAAAGCTTTCATCAAGCAATTTGCCGTCTTTGCCAAAAATTTTGGCGGCATTTCCAAAATTAACGTCGTTGAAAATGGTGACGAGCCCGAGCTCGCGCATGACCGGCAGAAGCGCCTCGATCACGCGCGCACCTCCGAAAGGACCCGCTGAAACGCCGCAGATCCCGACCGCTTTGTGAATGTACTCCTTTAGGTTCATATCGAGGGCATGCTTCAACAAACCGGGATAGCCGTGGTTATATTCCGGCACTACCAGGATCAATCCGTCCGCCCGCGTCACCAGATCGGAAAATGCTGCATCCTTCATCTGTTCTCCGGCGTCATCCAACCGCATCGGGATATTGCAGATGTCCACGAATTCCGTTTCCACCCCAGCCCGCTTCTTCGTTTCCTCGAAAACAAAACGAGCTGCGTTTTCGCTGCGCCGCCCTTTACGCGCGGTCCCGAGAATTACTGGAATAAATAGCGATGCCATCGCTTTAAGTTTCCGAAAAAATCCTCGGAGAAATCAAGCCAGCTTCCGCACTAATCCGCATTTTTCACTCGGCCCAGCGAAATGCGCGTCGAAAGGGCCGCTACTTCCCAGGAAGTAGTTGGATTAGCCCAGCCCCTTCAACCATTCAAGGATTCGATCCAAACCGTAAATTGTAGAATCGTCTTAGAACGCGCTAGAACTAATTAGCTTGCAGGGGCTGCTCGGCTTCCGGCCGGGCGAATATGAAATATTCGGGCTAATTTTCGGAGCCGACGAGTAGTTTGCTCGCGATCAATTTTGCTGGACGCCACATCGAGGACGAGTCCTTCCCATTTTTCGCTATCGGCAGCGGGATCGAGTCCATTCAGACGAAGGAAAACAATCGCCGCTGCCATCGCCGTGCGCTTGTTCCCGTCAAGAAATGGATGATTCCGACAAAGATAAAAAAGGTAAGCCGCAGCGATATCGATGAGATCAACGTAAGGCGACTTCCCCCCGAAACTCGATTGCGGTGCAAATACTGCCGACGCCAAGAGCGCCTCATCGCGGATTCCGCGCAGACCGCCAAAAATTTTTACAGCTTCGTCATGAATCTCCCGAACAATTTGGATGGTCGGATGGAAGCAGTCCTCCGGCGTCGCCTTCACGCCAGCTTCCGCAATGTCCTGCGATAATCCTTCATCACTTTTTTGATGGCCCCTTTGACTTCCTTTTTCGAGGGCCCTTTCCGAATTGGCATCAACATGATTGCACCGCTATCGTTTATGATGGTGACGTCAAGTTGATCGCCCACTTTGACTCGCGCCAGATCCATCAAAGCCGTGTCAAAAATAATTCCCTGAGAATTGCCAATCTTGCAGATGGTCTTGGTCATGCCGTAATACTATGTTTTACGCGGAGACCAGGCAAGCCAAAACCGATGCGATCAAGCTTGCCGATGGCCGGACTCGAACCGGCACGGGCCGTTTAGGGCCCAACGGATTTTAAGTCCGTTGCGTCTGCCATTTCGCCACATCGGCGTGCGCGCGAATCTTACTCACGGGTCCACATAGACCAAGCGGTTTTCGCTTTACGACCAACTGCCGCAGCGGTCGCGAAACCCTTTTTAATGGTTGGGAACTAACCGATGCAAAACAAAATTCAACTGGGAGGAAATTGTTATGGGCAAATTGGATGGCAAAAAAGTGGCGATTCTCGTCGCTGATGGGTTCGAGCAGGTGGAAATGACGAAACCGCGCCAAGCGTTGGAGGAAGCGGGCGCGGAAACAAAAATTGTTTCGCCTAAATCGGGACAAATTCAGGGAATGAATCACGCGAATAAAGGCGACAAGTTCGAGGTCGATATCCCGCTCGACGAAGCGCGGCCGGAGGAATTTGATGCACTGATGATTCCGGGTGGCCTGATGAATCCGGATGAGTTGCGCGCGACTCCCGACGCCCTTGAGTTCACGAGACATTTTTTCCGGGAAGGCAAACCAGTGGCCGCAATTTGTCACGCGCCCTGGGTGTTGATCGACGCCGGTGTCGTTCGTGGACGCAAATTAACGTCGTGGGAGCGCATTCAGACCGATGTGAAGAATGCTGGTGGCAATTGGGTGAACGAAGAAGTGGTGGTAGACAACGGACTCGTTACCAGCCGCAAGCCCGACGATATTCCGGCGTTCAATAAGAAGATGATCGAGGAATTCTGCGAAGGGAAACATGCAAGGCAGACGCAGTTTGCAGGCGCAGGGCTCGAAACGTAAGGCGCAAGTCGCCGTAGAAAATGCGCGATTCGTAAACCCGACGGCTTAAAGCCGTCGAGTTTTGTATAAGGGGCGGGTGCTTCGTCATCGCCCGCGGCGCGGTCGATCTACGTTGGAGGCTTGCTTACGCTA
>QHPP01000239.1 GCA_003219125.1 Verrucomicrobiota bacterium | reverse complement strand
GACGCCGGCGTGTATCGCCTAACGAGAGATCGCGCACTGGTGCAGACGGTGGACTTCTTCACGCCTATCGTGGACGACCCGTTTTGCTACGGCCAAATCGCAGCGACGAATGCGATCTCCGACGTTTACGCAATGGGCGGCCGTCCGCTCACTGCGTTGAACATCATGGGAATCCCGACTGATCTCGTCCCGAACGAGGTGATTACGGAAATCCTTCGCGGCGGCACGGCGAAGGCGAAGGAGGCCGGCTGCGCAATAATTGGTGGGCACACCATTCGCAATCCCGAGCCGATTTATGGACTCGCCGTCACCGGAATCGTCTCGCCAAAACGCATGCTGACGAACTCGGGCGCCCGTGCCGGCGATCTCCTTCTTCTGACGAAGCCACTCGGAACCGGGATCGTAACGACCGGGATCAAACGTGGAATAACGAGTGATGCGCTAACGAAGAAATCCATCACGCTCATGTGCCAGCTGAACATCGTCGGAGCGGAGCTGGCTGAGCTTGGCTTGATTGGCGCGGCGGTTGATGTGACCGGCTTTGGTTTGCTCGGACATCTCGCCTCGATGTGCCGCGCCAGTGGCGTCGGTGCAGAAATCGTCCCCACAAAAGTGCCGTTGATCAGCCGCGAAGTTCTCGCGCTCATCGCGCAAGACTGTGTTCCCGGCGGGACAAGACAAAATCTCGAAACAGCAAACGCCATTGTCGAATGGAAAAACACCCCTGAGTCGCTGCGCCTTCTGCTTGCAGACGCACAGACGAGCGGCGGGTTGCTGCTCTGCGTCCCGCCAAAACGATTGCGAAAAGTGGAGGCGGTTTTGAAAAAGAACCGCACCGCTTGGGTTGCAACATTCCCGCGCCCTCACCCCAACCCTCTCCCAAGAGGAGAGGTGGTTCCCTTCTCCCTGAGGGAGAAGGCTAGGATGAGGGTTGCGCAATCGGTCGGCAGCTAATGCACCATATGAAACCAGCTAAAGAAACAGAGTCGCTGCGGAAAATTCCTTCCGTGGGCAAAGTCGTCGCCGAGATCGGCGGCTGCGATCTGCCGCGCCGCGTTGTCGTTGACGTCGTGCGACACGAACTCGGGTTGCTGCGGACAGAGAAGAAGATCCCCAACTTCAGCGGCGTTATGAGCCGCGTTCGCGCGGCCATCGACGCGTTGCAGCTCGCGAAAATTCAACCGGTCATCAATGGCACCGGTATTGTCATTCACACAAACTTCGGTCGCGCGCCGCTCGGCCGTGCGCTGATCGAATCGCTCAGTGCGGTCGCCGCGAATTACAATAACCTCGAATACGATCTAACGAGCGGCGAACGCGGCCATCGGGCGACTTACCTCGAGCGCAATCTCGCGCTGCTCTGCGGCGCCGAGGCAACGACCGCGGTGAACAATTGCGCCGCTGCGCTCATCCTCATCCTCCGGCATTTCACCGCGAAGAAAAAGGAAGTGGTCATCTCGCGCGGCGAACTGATCCAGATTGGCGGCGGTTTCCGCATCCCGGAAATTCTCGAAGCCAGTGGCGCGAAGCTGCGCGAAGTCGGCACCACGAACAAAACTTCTGTCAATGATTACGCGCGCGCGCTCGGGCCCGATGCCGCCCTGATTCTAAAAGTGCATCGCAGCAATTTCTTCATGGGCGGATTTGTTGAATCTCCGAGCACGGAAACACTGGCGAAACTTGCCCGCACAAAACGGATTCCATTTGTCGAAGATCTCGGCAGCGGCGCGATCGTCGCGACAGAAAAGCTCGGCGCACTGGAACACGAACCCACGCCTAACGAAACGTTGAGAAGCGGGGTCGATCTCGTTTGCTTCAGCGGCGACAAATTGTTGAGCGGTCCGCAAGCCGGGATCATCGCTGGAAAACGGCGCCACATCGCGGCGCTCAAGTGCGAACCGTTTTTCCGCGCGCTGCGCTGCGACAAACTCATTCTGACCGCACTGCAAACCACGGTTGATCTTTACTTAGCCGGGAAGAGCGGCGAACTGCCCGTGCTTGCGATGCTCGATATTACCTATGACGAATTGCGGGTTCGCGCCGAAGCTTTGCTCTCTCAAATTCGCGATCTGCCCCTGCGCAGTTCGATCGGCGAAGGCAAGGCACAAGTTGGCGGTGGTAGTTTGCCGCGCGCTGTCATTTCCTCTGTCGCGCTTGATCTGCTACCGGACAAAGTCTCGGTTGAGGATTTTGCAGCCACGCTCCGGCGCGGCTCGCCTCCGATCATCGGCTACGTCGCAGGTGGAAAATTCAAACTCGATCTGCGCACAATTTTTCCGCGACAGGACGCGCAGGTTGTAAGCGCATTGCGTTCTGCCAGGCAATGAAGTTGAAACGGTTCATCCTCGCGACGGCCGGGCATGTTGATCACGGCAAGAGCGCGCTGGTGCGTGCGCTCACTGGCACCGATCCGGATCGCCTCCCCGAAGAAAAGCTACGCGGCATCACAATTGAGCTCGGTTTTGCGCAACTTGAGCTGTACACGCCGAATGCGCTGCTCTGCGTCGGGATCGTGGACGTGCCGGGGCACGAGGATTTCGTCAAGAACATGGTCGCGGGCGTCGGCTCGATCGACCTGGCGCTCCTCGTTGTCGCAGCTGATGACGGCTGGATGCCGCAGACAGAAGAACATCTGCAGATTTTGATTTATCTCGGGGTGCGACGCATCGTCGTCGCGCTCACGAAAATTGACCTCGTTGAAGCGGCAGATGCGACGGAGGAAAAGGTTCGCGTGCAACTCCGCGATACGCCATTCGAGGATGCGGCAATTGTTCGGACATCGATCACAACTGAGAGCGGTATCGAGGAATTGAAAGTGCGACTCGCGCGCGAATTCAACGCGCTCGTCCCGCAGCGCGATATCGGCAAACCGCGACTCGCGGTCGATCGCGCGTTCATCTTGCGCGGGATCGGAACCATCGTGACCGGCACGCTTGTGGGCGGAACGCTGTGGCGCGGGCAAGCCGTGGTCGTTCAACCGGCGAAGATTCCAGCGCGGATTCGCGCGATTCAAAATCACAATCGCGAAGTTGAACAGATCGGCCCCGGCGCGCGCACGGCGTTGAGTCTGCCGGATGTAGCCGTAGCGCGAGAGAAGAACACTCCCGGTGTTTGGCGCGGCGATGTTATCACGCTGAGTGAATTCGGCGAGGCGAGTCTGGTTGCGGACGTGATATTGTCTCGCTCTCCGCGCCTGCCCCCGAAGACGAGGTCGATCAAACATGGCGCCGCCGTGCGAGTGCACCATGGCAGTGCCAACTTTGGTGCGCGTGTTTTTTTCCAAAGCAGCGAAGAGTTGCGCGCGGGCGAAACTGCCATTGCGCAAATACGTTTTGAAGCGCCGGCGTTTATTTTCGCCGGCGATCGTTTCGTGATTCGCGATGCTTCTGAGCAGAACACCCTCGGCGGCGGCGTTGTGTTGGATCCGGACGCGAGCATGCGAAATTTTCGGAGCGCAGCTCAGCGTGAATTTCTCGCCAAGCGCGCCCAGGCGACGCGCGACGCAGGAGTTTTTGCCGCGACGGAGATCACGCGCGATCGCGCGGTGAAGCGCAACGCGCTGCTCGCAAAATCATCATTTGGTGCAGACGAAATCGCTCAGTCGATTAAGAGCGCGAACGTGATTGAACGCGGTGACCTCGTGATTGATGCAAAGTGGTGGAATGAAGTTTTGCGAAAGGCCGAAGCGATAATTGACGTCGAGCATAAGGCGCATCCGAATCACGCGGGTATCGCGCTCTCAGAACTTCGGCAGGCGTTCGCCCGCGAGTTACCGCTCCCGGAAATTTTCGACGTGCTCGCTTCTGAATTGTGCCGCACCGGTTTTGTCCGAACCGGCGAAGCGATCGCGCGCGCTACGCATCGTCCGACTTTGCCGTTGCAACTTCAGAGTGCCGCTGGGAAAATTCGCGCCGCACTCGCGGCCAACAAACCGCCTTCGTCTGCCGAGCTCGCTCCCGATGCGACATCGCAGCAGGCGTTTCGTTTTCTCCGAGATCGCGGCGAACTGGTGGAACTAAGTCCTGAGGTCGTGCTCGCGACAGAGGAGTTTGTGAAAATGCGCGATACGATTGTCGACTTTCTGCGCAAAAACAATTCCAGCACCGCCTCCGACTTACGCCAACTCCTCGGCACCAGTCGCCGTGTAATCATTCCATTTCTCGAGCGTCTCGATCGCGACGGCGTTACTCGAAGAGTCGCTGACAAGAGAGTTCTGGCGAAACCAAGCTGAAGGTCAGCGCTGCGAAGCGAAGACTGCTTCCGGATCGGAGCCGGAAACTTTGCCCACCCAAATCCAGCCGAAGCGGCTGACCAGTGCGCCGATTAGAAATGAAAGCGCCGCGAATGGAATGAGGCCGAACAGCCGGAGAACGATTGCGAGTGGGCCGTTCAAAACCTCGCCGATGCGAATCAGCCAGCCTGAGCCGTGCTCGTGTATCGCTCGATTGGCCGCGCCCTGTTTATCGAGGCTGAGCCAGATGAGCAGCGCCGACTCAACCCCGGCCGCGTAGTATCCGAGGAAGTTGAGCGCGGCGATTCGATGCCCGAGCAATTCCAATAATCCCGCTGCCGATCCCAATCCTGCGGTCCCGAAATGAATCGGTAGCAGGGTGCGATGCGAGAACCACGCGGGAATGGCGGTTGCCCCAATCAGCACGCCAGTATAGGTCGCGAGCAAAGTTCCGAAGATGGCCGAGCCAAAAATGAAGAGGCCGGCCGCGAGGCGCAGGAGTTGATCGAGACTGCCGGCGAAAATTTGCTGCGCGTGCAGTTCGAGCGCGATCAAACCCGGCACCGCACAGGCGCCGAATAGACTGAGAATCCAGGCGCCCATCGACATGGCCGATCGATGTTTGAAAACCCGCAGCATATTAAGAAAGAGATGCGGCCGACCGAGATCCATGATGAGCAGAATAGGTGAAAGAACCGCTCCAGCGATGGCCGCGAGCCACATGGCCGCGCCCGCAAGATCGACATGGTGAAAAATGATTGCTCCGCTTGCGATAACCGCCGACATCCCGGCGATTCCGCCCATGAAGAAGTAGAGCGGAACTTCCCACGTCCAAACCGGCGGTCTGACCACGGGCTGACCGTAGTAACCGGGTTTGCGCGGAATTGGGCCACCGGCAACATCAACACCTTTGCCCGGAACGACGCCATCCTTCCACGCTTGCTCGCGCAACTCTTCGAGTCGCTTTTCAGATGGCGAACTAGTCGTCATGAGAAAAATGCGAATGCTGCTAGCGTCGCGATGATCGATGCGATCGCTGTCGCGAACGCCGAAGTCCATGCCGATTTCAAATAGATCGTTGGAACCTGCGGCTTCGGCGGAAGTCCGTAGGCTTCCGGTTCGCCGAGAATCAAAAAGAAAGCGTGAATGCCGCGCACGGAAGTTTCCGTCGGATCGTAAAGTTGCGCGTCGTTGTAACCACTTTGTTGTAATTGCTGCACGCGCGCCGTACCTCGCGCGCGTAAATCATCGAGGCGGCCAAACACGATCGATTCGGTTGGACAAACTTTAGCGCAGGCGGGCACGAGCCCGCTCTTTTGCCGATCATAACAGAAAGTGCACTTGAACGCACCGCCCGCATCGGGCAGCGGTTCAGGGCGGCGATCGATCACGCCGAATGGACACGAAACGACGCAGTAGCCGCAGCCATTGCAGACATCGTTTTGCACCAGCACCGAGCCAACTTCAGTGCGGACGATCGATCCAGTCGGACACGCTTCAAGACAGCCGGCCTCTTCGCAATGCTTACAAACGTCCGACAAGA
>QHPP01000261.1 GCA_003219125.1 Verrucomicrobiota bacterium | reverse complement strand
ATGGTTGAAAAATTAAACCGCCGTAAACGATATAACGAGGTCGGGTATCGTAATGATGAGCCTGCATTTGATAGGGCCAGACTGTATCTAACACAATCGTCAGCTTCATCGGCTTCTTATCGCGCAAAATTTCAAACTTCACTTTGTCGCCTTTGAATTTGCGCTCGACCACTTCGGGCATCTCCACCCGTTCTCCTTCGAGTTCGACAAAACCATCACTGGCAATGGCGTGATCATCAATGGAAAGCAGAACGTCGCCCTCTTTAAGTACCTTTCCCGCCGGACCGGCTTCAATCACGGTTCGAACAACTACTCCTCGACCATCGTCCTGCAGTCCGAAATAGCGCCGCTGTGCCGGGTTTTGCAGGTTGCCAGGGGTCAAGCCGAGATCGACATACTTATCGTAGTGCCCGTCCTTGATATCGGTAAGGAACCGGCGAATTACGGGGGTCGGAATCATATAGGCAACGCCTTGCGCGACATCGCCGCTGTAACCTTGAAAGGCGACTCCAATTACCTTGCCATTTTGCATGACCGGCCCACCGCTATTCCCCGGATTGATCTGCGCGCTGATCTGGATGGCAAGATGCGAGTCGATTGATGAGTGGGTATAGAGTTGGAAATCAATCCGCGAAACGATCCCGGTCGTGACCGACATGCGCTCGCCACCAATCGGGTAACCGTAGGCTGAGACGGTCGCTTCCAGCTCCGGGATTCCGCCGAAACCCAGCGGAACCATGTTTTTGAAAAACTCCGGTGAATCGACTGTAATCAGAGCGAGATCGCAATCGTGGGCGACAAATACGACGCGCGCGGGATATTTATTTGGGTCGCCATCGCGCTCGACCGTGAGGTAACGGGTGTTGCTGACAACGTGCGCGTTGGTCATGATACGCGGGCCCTCGATGACAAATCCGGCGCCAACACCGCGACCAATCGCGCCGGTATTCCAGGGAGCGCGATAATCGGGCTCAACTTCGGTTGAAGTAATGCGAACGAGGCTTTTCTGAATTTTGCCGTTCGGTTGCTTCGGCGCCGCCACCACAATCGGAGCAACGGGTGGGGGAGTAGCGCTCGGTTTCATTGGAGGTGGCGCGCCTTCTTCCGGCGGTGGCAGCGGCGGAGTATTCTGCTGCGGTAGAACCGGCGGAGTCTCTTGCTGCTGCAGAGGCGGGGTATTTTGCTGCGCGAAAAGATCAGCACCCGCAAAAAGCAGCAGCCCGCAAACGAAAAGACGTTTCATGTCCAAAGTCCGAGAAGATGAAACGGCATGCTTGAAATGCAAATTGCGCACTGTGGAAAATAGACAACGGATTGTGGCAAAGGGTTCAAGCCTGTGGCGGATAAGATGGCTATGCTACAAACCGGCGCGATCGAGCAGCAAAACGAGCACTTTTTCGGCTTCGAAAAATTCGCGTGCAATCTCGCGCGCCGCGCGCGAATGACGGCGATAATCGCCGTTAATTTCGCCCACCGCTTCCGCGATTTCGGAGAGTTTATGAAAACCGAAAAGCCCGCCCTGGTGGTCGTAGATTTTTGTGAACCCGGTTTCCTGCGTGATCACGGGGCGTCCGGCGGCCAAATAACAGGCACTGCGATCACTGAACCAGCCGGTGTTTAATCGCACATATTGATCCTTGGCGACGGTGAATTCGGCTTTTGATCGGCGAATGTAGTCCTGATAGTCCCAGTATTTCACACTCAAATCGTGCGGGGTGCGGAAACGCCAGCCAGCCTTGGAAAACTTCCTTCGCGTCTTCTCGTCCTTAATATCTGTGGCCAGTTCGAACATCTCGCCCGCCGCGTTGGGAGCATTAACGAAACGAATGAACTCCCGCGATTTGCTCCAGAGATATTTCTCTCCGCGCCAGATGATGTCTTTCAATCCGCTGGTCGACCAATTTGCAATGGACGTGAAGATCGCGCTCGACGGCGGTGGCTTCCGTGTTCTCCAAAGATCGGTGACAATGGGCTGTCGCGTTGGGAGCCACTTCAATCCGTGGACTGGGACAGGAAATTGTTTCGTCCCGACATTCTCGCCAAAAGTAAAGAGCGCGTGATGTCCCCGGAGATAGTCGATTGTCGATTGAACTTTCTGATCGACTTTTATTTGTTCAACGCCTGGATCACTCTCGATATAAAGAATACGATCGCTGGCCCGTAGGTCGTCATTGAATTCCTGCGCGCCACACACATTCAAAATTGCATCGGCCGATTTATAAAGCTGACGAATTTTCCTTAAGGACAAACCTACGGTCGGGAGCTCGGGCAAGTATCGGGCGCAAAAAGACCAGCGATTTTTGAAATCAAATTCATTGGCCAAGCGCGCGAGCAGTTTCGTGGCGTAAGTAAAATCGTTGCTCGTGTCGAAAGTTTCCGCGTTGTAGGGAATACGGGCTGAATCTTCGATATAGTAAACCTCGTGACCGAGTCGTTGCAGGCCGACGATGTAGTGCACGTGCTGCCAGATCACGCCCGCGATGGGGCAGGAGCCCATGAAGCCCATGACCACGATGCGTTTGCGTTTCATTGCGAAGAAAACGCCGAATGCTGAACATCGAACGCCCAACGTCGAATGCAGAAAGCGTTCCTCTGAATTCGGTGTTCGGCGTTGGGTGTTGGACGTTGGGCGTTTGCTACCGTCACTGGAATGTCTTCACAACCATCGCGGGATTACCCGCGACGATGCAATTCGCGGGCACGCTTTTCGTCACGACGGCGCCGGCCGCCACGACGGAATTCTCGCCAATGGTAACGCCTTTTAAAACAATCGCATTCATTCCGATCCAAACGTTATCAGAAATTTTCACCGGGCGCGTCTCAAGTTTGGGGCGGGGTGGGCGGTCTTTGTAAAATGGCGCAACGGCCTGGGCATCGATTAGTCGCTGCGCAGGTTCGAGCGGGTGAAAATCGGAATCGGCGATCCCGACGTTCCACGAGATCAAACAGTGCGATCCGATCTCAATCCGTTCGTCCGCCATGACGAGCGCGCCGTTCAGCAAGGTGAAATCACCAACCACAGCCGAGCCCTTCACTCCGAGGGCAAAGGAACACCCGGCGTACACGGAGACGTGATTGCCAAAACGGAGAGCATGCGCCGCCTTCGTTTTCATAAAGCGAAATACCTGCGCCGTTTCGCAATAAAACCCATCGCCAAAATCAACATTCGGCGGGATCGGATGCGCCCACCAATCGCCTTCTACTCTCCGCTCCGCGTCGACATTGCTCATGCCGTAAATTTCCCGGAAGCGTGAAGTTTCGCGTAAACGCCGCCGCGCGCGACCAGCTCCGGCCCGCGTCCCTGCTCGACCACGCGCCCATTTTCAAGAACAACGATTTGATCGACGTTGTGAATAGTGGCGATGCGATGAGTAATGATGATGGTGGTGCGGCCGCGCATCAGTTCTTTGATCGTTTCCATGATGGCGGATTCGGTGGTCGGATCGAGCGCGGAAGTTGGTTCGTCGAGCAAAAGAATCGGCGCATTTTTCAAAAAGGCGCGTGCGATTCCGATGCGTTGGCGCTGACCGACGCTGAGGTGTCCGCCTCGTTCGCCGACCTCGCTTTCGTAGCCGTTTGGTAATTGCGAAATGAATTCATCGGCCTGCGCGCGCTGCGCCGCTTCTCGGATTTCGTCTTCGGTCGCATCTGGCCGTCCGTAGGCAATATTCTCGCGCACGGTCGTAGAAAAGAGGAGAGTGTCTTGCAAGACGATGGCGATCTGCTGGCGCAAGGATTTTTTTGTGACCTCGCGAATGTCGCGGGCATCGAGCGTGAGACGACCCGCAGTGGGATCGTAAAATCGCGGCACTAAACTAAGGAGGGTGCTTTTGCCCGCGCCCGTCCCGCCGACCAGCGCGATGATTTGGTTCGGCGCGATTTCAAGATTGACGTTGCTCAGAATTTCTCGGTCCGAATCATAGCCAAAGCTCACGTTCTGAAACGAAATCGCGCCGTTTGTTTTTTCGATCGCGATGGCATTGGGCGAATCGACAACGTCATCCTGCCGATCGAGAATTTCGAAACAACGCCGCGCTCCTGCCGTTGCGCCTTCCATTGCCCACGCTGTGTAGGTGAGCGATTCGAGCGGTTGATAAAGCATGACCAGATAGGCGATAAAAACGAGAAGGACTCCGAGCGATAACGTGCCGGCCAACACGTGTAATGATCCCACGTAATACATCGCGGCCGTTCCGAGCGCGATCAGCGTGCTGATGACGAGCCCGCTCTTCACGCTTGTCATCGTTAGCCGAAGGTTAGCCTGTAAGCTGCCGTGAGCGTGTTGCTGAAACTGCGAGACTTCGAATTCCTCGCGGCCAAATGCGTGTACCATCCGAATGGAACTCAATCCTTCTTGCGTTTGGGTGAGCAAAGCGCTGTCCTGCTCCTGAATGGTAGTCGATTGAGTGCGAATGCGTTTGGCAAAAAAGTAGATCGTGCCGATGAGAAGCGGCACGATAGCAAGCGAGAGCAAGGTCAATTGCCAATCAAGCCGGAGCATGACGGCAAATGTCCCGAGCAGCGTGACGCCGGAACTGACAATGTTAGTGAACCCTTTATTGTAAATTGTCTGGACCGATTGCGAATCGTAGGCGACCCGAAAACTGGAATCGGCCGAGCGCCGCGTGTCGTGAAATTTGAGCGAGAGGCGCTGCAAATGCGCGTAAAGCTCGGTGCGCAATCGCATCAAAGACTGCAGACCGATTTTCACAAACATGTAATTGCTGGCCAGGCTCAGGAGACTCCACAGCAATTGAATGACAATCATCGCAAGGCAGAGCAGCGCGATAGCTTGAGTAGCATCGAGAGCCGGCGTCTTGATTGCGCTGCCGAAAAGTGGCGGGAAAGCGAACTGAAAAACGTTGAGACGGCCCGGAAGAATTTGATCGACGATGATTTTGAACGGCCACGGTTTAAGCAGATTCAATCCGATGGCCGCGAAGGAGAACCCCAGGGCAATGAGCGAACGGGTAAGGAATCCGCGATAATATTTCAGGACGCGTTGGTAGATCATCAGAATTTTAGATTGCGGATTCCCGATTGGCGATAGAAAGAGACGCGACGCGCCATCGCATCTTCAATCTGAAATCGTAAATCCAAAATCTGCAATCCGAATGCATCATTTGCTGCAAGTTTGGTTTGATTGGGTCCTGCACGGCGGTTACGTGGGGATCATCGTGTTGATGGCATTGGAAAGCTCGATCTTTCCGGTCCCCAGCGAAATCGTGATTCCGCCTGCGGCATTTCTGGCGGCCCAGGGAAAACTGAATCTTTGGGGTGTGATCGCAGCGGGGACTTTTGGTTCATGGATTGGCGCGTCCATTACTTATTGGGTGTCGCTCTGGCTTGGACGGATTCTGATCGTAAAATGGGGCCGCTTTTTCGCGATCAGCGAATCAAAGCTAACGCGGGCGGAACATTGGCTGCATCGTTACGAAGCTGGCGGCATCTTTTTCGCGCGATTGCTTCCGGTAATTCGGCATCTCATTTCCATTCCAGCCGGGATCATCCGAATGAATTTCACCACCTTCAGCCTGATGACGATTGTGGGTTCGGCGCTGTGGTGCGGGGTGCTGGCTTGGTTTGGCCAGACGGCGATCACACCTGAGATGTTGCGCGACCCCGCGGGCCTGACGATGGCGCTTAAAGCGAAATCGCATCTAATCGGCGCGGCCGTTATCGTGCTCTGTTTCCTTTATTTTCTCGTGATGCGGCTGACCGGGCATCGAAATGCGACACCGTCCTGAGGGTAGGACAAGTGGGGTTTGCCGATTCCGGCCTGCGTCCCGTCGGCGGGATGCCGACGCCACGTTTTTGGGATATCCTTGATGTCGTTCGCTCGCGCGGGGATAATCCGCCGCCGGAGATTGCTGCGGTAATTGGATCCCGGATGTAAAAAAACAGAACACAGGTGTCAGCTTCTCGACAAGGGAGAGGCTGCTATTGGGCCATGATTGGCGACGTAACACAGTATAAGGTATTCTCGATGAACGTTGGCACTGAGTTTGCTGTCTTTATTGGCGTGATGAACATGTACTCTCAGATTCTACGTCCCCGACAAAAGCTTTCCCTTGGTGATTTAATTGTCGCCGTTAGCTCCTGCACCAAGAGCAGCCGCGAGACCGTCGCCACAGTCGCCGATCTGCTTGGCAGCGGTCAGGTCAAGGTCGAAGATCACGGCCGATTTTTACGCGCCAAGGTCTGCTAAATTCGAAAAGTTGATTTTCAAACGCTCCGGTGTTCTGCCGCCGGAGCGTTTTCTTTTGTAATAAACGCTTTCCGGCTTTTGGCAGCGCTTTTATGTTGCCGGGGTGATTGAGCGTTATTCCCGGCCGCAGATGCGCGCCATCTGGTCGGACAAGCGCAAATTCCAGATCTGGCTCGAAATTGAAGCCATCGCCTGCGAAGCGATGGCACGGCTGGGGTTGATTCCGAAAGAAGACGCCGCGGTTATTCGCGAAAAAGGGAAGTTCGATATCGAGGAGATCCTTGAGATTGAAAAGCGAACGAACCACGACGTGATCGCCTTTCTGGAAAATGTGGCTTCCTACGTTGGCCCGGCCGCGCGCTGGATCCATCAGGGTTTGACTTCCTCCGACATTCTCGACACTACCCTGGCAGTGCAGATGACCGAGTCGGCCCAAATTCTGGCTGATGACTTGGCGGCACTGCGAAAAACAATTGGCAAACAAGCAGGCCGATACAAGAAAACTCCGATGATCGGACGCAGTCACGGCATTCACGCCGAGCCGATCACCTTCGGATTGAAGCTGGCGCTGATGTTCGATGAGTTTGGCCGGGCGGAAGAGCGTCTCGCGCAAACGCGTGAGCGTATTCGTTTCGGAAAACTTAGCGGCGCGGTGGGGACACATGCGCATTTGGATCCCCGGATCGAACGCGAGGTTTGCCAGAAACTTGGGCTGTGTCCGGCTACGATCTCCACCCAAATCGTGCAGCGCGATCGGCACGCTGAATTTTTAACGACGCTGGCATTGATCGCATCTTCGATTGATCGCTGGGCCACCGAATTCCGCCACCTTCAGCGCACTGAAGTTTTGGAAGTGGAAGAATTTTTTGGTGAAGGCCAGAAGGGCAGCTCGGCCATGCCGCACAAACGCAATCCGATCACCGGCGAGCGCTTGAGTGGGCTGGCTCGAGTCATGCGCGGGAACGCGCTGGCGGCACTGGAGAATGTCGCGCTCTGGCACGAGCGCGACATCAGTCATTCGAGCGCGGAGCGGATCATTTTGCCGGATTCGTGCACGTTGCTCGATTACATGCTGGTAAAATTACGCGAGCTGGTGGGCGGACTGCGCGTTTACCCGGAAAACATGAAACGTAATCTGGAGATGACGAAGGGGCTCTATTTCAGCCAGTCGATTTTGCTCGCGCTCACTCGTGCCGGACTTGCCCGCAAAACGGCCTACGAAGCGGTGCAACGCGCCGCGATGAAAACGTGGCGCGGCAAGAAATCGTTTGCCGAGAACGTGAAAGCAGAGCCGAAAATCATGGCAAAGTTATCGGCAAAGGAAATCGACAAACTTTGTTCGCTCGAGACGCATTTCCGTCATATCGACGAAAAATTCAAGGCGCTCGGGTTGGATTAGCACGGAGTGCCTAAGGCAGCAGGGGGTGGGGACAGGGGAAGATAGGCATCCTTGCCTGGCTGGGCCGGCGAGCATCCTGGCGGTCGATGGTTCAGAGATGACAAGCTAAAAGCTTGTCGACCGAGTCAGGCTGGAAGTCTAACTTCCGCTTCTAACCAATGGGTGTAAGCGTGAGCTCGTCGATATGCTGCGACTGATCGAGCTGCACACTCGTTACCTCGAAACTAGCGCCGCTCTGCGCTTGCGAGTTTTGCGAATTCAATGATAGGCGCACCGCCTTGCCACGGCAACGCAAGACCAGCTGCCTGATTTCCAGGTTCGGAGCGAGCTCGACCGAAATTAGCTCGAGCCGAAGGAATAACTGCATCGTCATGTTCGACGCATCGGCTGACATGAGTTGAAGTCGCTCGCGTTCATTTGCTGGAAAAACTGTGACGCCGCCGATCTCAGACGCGCCGTGTGTCTCGACCGGACGAAACGGCTGGGAAGTAGGAATCAGGCGGACAATAGAAATGCATCCGGTGGCATCCAGATCGATCGGGCCTAAATGAAAACCAGTTTTCAAAGGCGACGCAGTCTTGGCAGTGAGGGCAGGAATTTCGATGGCGACCGTTAACGAGGCCGGTCGTGCACGAATTGCTTCGATCTGAAATGCAACGTTAACTTGTATAGCGACGACATCGAGCGGCAAATCGAGCAACACCTCATTCGGTGCCAAACGAGGCTCGACTGGTTCGGGCTTTTGTGGCGGCGCCGGTCTTAGAACCGGAAGGGACGCTGGAGTGGTTGGGCGTGGTGGGGCAAGCTTCTGCGAGCCCGCAGTGACTTTGGGCATCGCAGGGGCTCCGCCCTCCATTTTCCGGGGCGGCGGTTTTCGCTCGGGCTCGCTCAAGATCGGCGTTTTTGAAATGTCGAAGTCCGCGCTTCTGGCGCGCGCGATCTCTTTTTCGCTAGGGAACGTCGGCTTTTCGCGCAACGGACCTTCCTTTAATGTTTGTTGCACCAGCGCGACCAGCGCGTCGGATATGAATGGCTTGGCGATTGTTGCCACCACATTTGGCAACTTGCTTGCCACCGCTGTCATCTCGCGCACGTGGCCCGACATCATGATGATGGGCACGCGCGCAGTGCTATCGTTTCTTCCGATGCGACGGCAAACCTCGTCGCCCTTGATGTCGGGAAGAACGTAATCAACCAGGACCAAATCAGGAATAATGCGGGCGGCTTCTTTTGCGCCATGCAGACCGGTGAGCGCGGTGGTCATTTGCAGAGTCGGATCGGCAAGCGCGAGTGAATCTTCCACGAAAATGAGAAGCATTTCCGTGTCGTCGATGATCAGGATCTTCGGACCTGTCTTGGTTGCTGCGACCGCCGGTTTGGCCGGCAATTCCGGCGCCGCCGGCACAGGTCGCGCACGTTTCGTTTTTTTCGCTTCACGCAACGCTTCGGTCAGCGTTGCCGGCCAGGGATCGTGAATTGTTCGCGGCGCCGGTCTCGAAGCGATATTCTCGATAAATAGCGGATCACTCCAGGTCAGCATTTCCACGAGCGCGTGCTTACCCTCGGCCTCGGCCGTGCGCGCGTGCGTGATCTGACTGTTTCGCACATGCAATTCACCTCTGCGATTTTCGTCCGCCCGCCCCTCGATCACAACATTGCGCGGTGTCGACAGCGCAAGGACCGCGACATCATCGAGCGCGAGGTCGCGCAACGTCCCGCGGGACAATCCTGTTTCAATCCAGGGGCCAAGCAGCGCTTGCACTGCAGCGCCGAATTCCACCAGCTCGAAGGGTTTTTCGAGAAATTGCAACGCGCCATTAGCTCCGCGTTCCGCCATGAGATCAGGCGTAATCCCGCCCGCGATCACCAAGACACGCGTCTCCGGCAGAACGCCGCGCATTTCCCCAAAAAACGCGATCGCTCCGAAATGCGGCGGATCAAAGTCGAGGATGATAAGTTCGGGCTTTTGTTCGAGCGCGGCCATCCGCGCTTCTGCCAGCGATCGTACCGCATGAACGCGATGGCCCGGCGCAAATTTTGTTAGCGCCGACTGGATCGCGACAGAAAGCGCGTCGTATTCTTCGATGAGAAGAACGTTATGTTGCGCAGTCGTAACAGACGATGAAGGCACAGGAGCTTGGGCGAGCGAGAACAGAGCGCATGTTAGATTTAGGGGCGCAAGTTGTGTGCCCGCTAGGGTCTAAACGGCCCCGCCGACGCTCGCCTTATTCGTAGCGCAAGGCCTCGATGGGGTCGAGCGCGGCTGCACGATAGGCGGGGTAAAAGCCGAATCCGATCCCGATAGCGGAGCACACGATGAGGCCGGCAATTGCCCAGCCGTAAGGGAAAATCACGTCCACTTTGAGCCAAAGGGCGAGCAGGTCGCCCCCGACCACGCCCAGAATAATACCAAGAATTCCACCGGCCTCGGAAATGAACACCGCTTCCGCGAGGAATTGTCGGAGAATATCGCGGCTGCGGGCACCGATCGATTTGCGAACGCCAATCTCTTTCGTGCGCTCCGTCACGCTCACCAGCATGATGTTCATAATGCCAATACCGGCAGCCACCAGCGCAATGAAACTGATGACGAATGCGCCAATGCTGACCACGCCGGCAACATTGAGGAAAGCGCTTTTGAGCGAATCATTGGTGTAAATCTCGAAATCATTATCCTGATCTGCCTTAAGGCCGCGGGCGACGCGCATCGCACTGATCCCTTTATCCAAAGTTCGGGTGTAGAGTTCCGTTGAAAACGGCTGCGTGGCGATGTTCACGGTGCGGTTGGCTTCGCCGTAATTCTCGAAAAACCGGGTGATCGGCATGAGAAAGAAGTCGTCCTGACTTTCCCCAAAAGAAGTACCTTTTTCCGCAAGCACGCCGACAACGGTATAAGTATGCCCGGTCATGCGAAGGACTTTGCCGAGGGGCGACTCATGCGGAAACAGACGTTTCTCGATGCCCTTGCCGATGACGGCGACATTGCGAGCAAGTGCGACATCTTCGTCGTTAAGGTTGCGGCCGTAACCGAGCGTGAATGCGTTGGCGGTTAGAAAACTTCGATTTGTCCCGACAACCGTGAGACTCGGCGGCGTCTTGACCCCGTTATAAACGGCCTGCCCCTTGATCTCGCGCCCAAAACATTTAAGACAAATCTCCGATGCGTTTCCCTGCATCAGTTCGTCATAACGCACCGCCTGCTGATAGGTGATGTTGCGCCGGTTCTGATATTTTTTCTTAACGTTGCCGCCGCCGGCGTCAATGTTCACTGGGTATTTCGCAAACTGAAAGATATTTGATCCAAGAAAACTGATCCCGCTCTCGATCGAATTCTGCAACGCCCCAATCGCGGTCATAACCAGAATGATCGAGAACACGCCAATGGTGATGCCAATCATCGTTAGAGCCGCACGCAACTTATTCGCTCCCAGCGAACTCAAAGCCATCGCCATGATTTCTTTAAGCTGCATGATCAATCAAAGAAATGACGAATGACGAATGTCTAATGACGAACGAATGACGAATAATAAATTGTCGATGCGACGCACTTCGTTGTTCGTCATTTGAGCATTCGGATTTCATTCGTCATTCGTTCTTCGTCATTATGGTCACTCATACCTGAGTGCGGTAACTGGATCTAACCGCGATGCCGTCCATGCAGGCGCGAACCCCGAGATCAATCCCGTCATGACCGACACCATCATGCTGATAACTACTAATCCGGTTGAAAACTGGATTGGGAAGGATGGGAAAGCGATGCCGATGAGGAAGCACATGGCAAAGGCAAAGCCCAGCCCAATAATTCCACCTAGCAAGCAGAGGGCGGTCGATTCGATTAGGAATTGGAGAAGAATGGTGCGCCGCCGCGCCCCGAGCGCTTTGCGTGTGCCAATCTCTTTCGTCCGCTCTTTTACGCTCACAAAAGTGATATTCATAATGCCGATCGCGCCGACGAAAAGCGAAAGTCCGGTGATGAAAAGTCCCGCAACGGCGATGGAGTTCTTGATCGGATCGAGCGTGCTCTTTAACGCCTGCTGTTCGTTAATGCTGAAGTCGTCTTTTTTTTCCGGAGGCAACCCGCGAACTCGCCGCATCAAACCAGCGAGCTCGTCTTTGGCCTCGGCTAGTTTCGTCTTGTCCTTCACTTTTACGAGAATGTCCGCTTCGCTTTTAGCGGTAAAATATTTCTGAAACGCGGGCAGCGGCATCACGACAATGGAATCGAGACTGAAAAGGCCAAGAAACGACCCTTGCCGCGCGATCACCCCGACTATTTTGAATGGTTGCCCGTTAATCAGAACGGATTTGTCGATCGGGCTAGCTGACGGAAACAGCGCGTCGGCCACATCATAGCCGACCACGCAAACGTTAGCGCCCCCGCGCGATTCCAAGTCGTTGAAGAAACGACCTTCTTTGAAATCAAACGTCGATGTGATGATGTAATCCGACACCGTTCCGCGGACCAAAACGTTACCTACTTCGCTATCCGCATATTTGACGCTGCGGATAACACTGGATGTCGGAATGGCGATCATCAGATTGGAATTCGGTGTCATCGCGATCATGTGATTCAGCGCGTCCGCGTATTCAGTCTTGATTTTTTTGCGATCGCGATAGTTCCACCAGTCATCGACTTTTTTCCACGGCCATTGTCCGACGTAGAGGACGTCATCGCCGAAGATCGACATGCTCTTGTCGAAGCCGACCTGGATTCCACCGATGGCGGTGCCCATCAACGTCACGGCGACGATGCCGATAATGACACCGAGGGCGGTGAGGGTGGAGCGCGTCAAGTTCGAACGCATCTGCGAAGCGGCGATTTTCCAGCTTTCGCTGAGCTCGTAGAGAAAACGTTTCATATCACGGAACACAGGGCCGAGTCCTGTGCGCCCGGCGGACATTCTGTCCGCTGATTCTCGAACGTTTATTCAGCGGAGTGCAACTCCGCTGGGCGCACAGACTGAAAATCTGTGTTCCGACGCCGCTCACAGACTGGCGGCCCGCGCTCCCCAAAATCAGAATGCCAGCGCGATTAGTCATGGTCGATCCAACGCGACGAGGTCGAGTTCCGGAATAAATCCTGCATGATCAGTCTCGATTAAACCGTCGCGTAAATGCACGGTGCGCCGCGCGTGCGCAGCGATGTCGCGCTCGTGCGTGACGAGAATGATGGTGTTCCCGCGTTGATACAAATCTTCAAACAAGGTCATAATTTCTTCGCCCGTTTTCGAATCCAAGTTTCCGGTCGGCTCATCCGCCAAAATGATGGAAGGCTTGTTCACGAGGGCGCGGGCGACCGCGACACGCTGGCGTTGACCGCCGGATAGTTCGTTTGGTTTATGATTCATCCGATCGCCCAAACCAACTTCGTGCAAGACATGGATAGCCATTTCCTCGCGCGCGTCTGGATCAATCCCGGCGTAAATCAGCGGCAACTCGACATTGCGTAAACTAGTCGAGCGCGGCAGGAGATTGAACGTTTGAAAAACAAACCCGATCTCACGATTTCGGATCGCAGCCAGCTCGTCATCGTTCATTTCCGCCACATTTTTCCCACTAAATTCGTAGCGCCCTGAAGTCGGGGTGTCGAGACAACCAAGCATGTTCATCAGGGTCGATTTCCCGCTGCCGCTCGGGCCCATGACCGCGATGTATTCGTTTTTGTGAATCTGCAGCGACACCCCGCGCAAGGCGTGCACAGTCTCTTTGCCCATCACGTAATCCTTCGTGATGTTTTCAATATCGATGACCAGGGGCCCAACTGGACGGGTGGAGTTTTGGCTCATCGTGTTCAGGTTTCAGGGTTCAGGTTTCAGAAGTTCGGCCTGAACCTTGTTCACTGAACCCTGAACACTATTTCGCTTCCTTGTCGTAGGTAACTTTGGCGCCTTCCTTCAACTTCCGGCTGATCGCGCTGTAACTTCCCGAAATCACTTCGTCACCCGGCTGAACCCCGCTCTTTATCTCCATGTAAGTGTCATCCGCGATTCCCGTCGTCACTTTGATTGACTGCGCTTTGCTCCCCTTTTTCAAAAACACGACTTTTGCCAGTTTTTCGTGCTCCTCTTTCCGGGTTGCTTTTTCCTGACGCTCGTTCACGAGCTCGGCGCTGTTGTCGCCTTTATCGCGCTGCGCGATTTTCTGTTTTTTCTTTTCGATCTCCTCCGGACTCAAATTGCTGTCGCCAGTGCGGATTGTTACCGCCTGCATCGGCACCGTCACCACGTCTTTCACCATGTCGGTCTCGATATCGGCCGTACAACTCAGCCCTGGTCTCAACAGGACATCGTGATCGTCGATTCGAATCTTGACCTGGAAATTTGTGACTTCTTCCTGCGTGCCCGCGCCCGTCGTTGTTCCGGTGTTGGCGATCTGGTAAACGGTGCCGTGAAATTTGCGATCGCCATAAGCATCGACCTTCACACTCGCCTTGTCGCCGACTTTTACGTTTACGACATCATTTTCGTTCACATCGACGCGCGCTTCCATGTGACCGAGATCGGCCACACGCATCACTTCGGTGCCGGCGAACTGATTCGTCGCTACCACGCGCTCGCCGAGTTTGCTGTTTAAGATTGTTACCATGCCATCGATTGGCGAATAGATCGTTGTTTTGGAAAGTTGATCGCGCGCCTGGCTCGAACCGGCCTGCGCTCGTTCGATCTCATGGAGCGAGCTTTCGAAAGTATTTTTCGCCACATCGTAAGCGGCCTGGGCGGTGTTGTACTCCTGGATCGAAATCGTTTTCTTGTTGTACATGTCATCGGCACGTTTGAGATCCTGCTCCGTCTTCATCATGGTTGCCTTTTGTTGAAGATTCGTTGCTTTGGCCGAGCTGATCGCCGCCTCCTGTTGCTCCAGCAAAGCTTTGTAGGAATCGGGTCTGACCCGCACCAGCAGGTCGCCCTTTTTCACCTGCGCACCATCAATCACCGGCAAGTCGATAATTTCGCCCGCCACTTCCGGCGAAATTTTTACCTCCGTTTCCGGTTGAACTTTGCCGGTCGCCGAAACCAACTGCACGATTGTTCGCTTCGTCGCCTTTTCCGTTGTCACCGGAATGGGCTTCTCCCGCTTACTTGCGATGATCGCGCCGACGATCCAAAGCAAGATCAACGCGCCAATTCCGATAAGAATGTAGCGACGACGGCGCGATTTCCGCCGTCGCGGCGAGACGGGTGCAATCGCGGGCGCGGATTTCTCGGGCTCGGCCGAAATAGATTTCGAGGCGGGAGGACTGGTCACGCTTTGATGCATTGCCGGAAAATTAGCCAAGCGAAATAACTGCTCCTTAACTAGTTAAAGGTAAACTCGTTCACGTACCTACCCATTAGATGCGTTTGGTAATGATTACAGATTCAGCAATTCACGCAACCGCACGCCGCCATATTTGCTCAATCGCCCACTGCGCGTGCTCGGCGATTAATGGCTCCGAATCGGCCTTTGCCTTCTCTAACGCCGGCAAATCGTCGGTGCTTCCGATGTTCCCTAAAGCCACGCAGACATTTCGCAATAGCCCATGCCGTTTCGTGCGTTTGATTGGCGAGTTGCGAAAGAGCCGGCGAAATTTATCGTCATCCAGACTTAGATAATCGCGCAACTTCATCGCTGCGACCTCGGGCCGCATCGCGAATGCCGTCTCTTGCGAAACTTTTGCAAAACGGTTCCAGGGACAGGCGTCCAGGCAATCATCGCAACCGTAGATGCGATCGCCGATCAGCGGCCTCAATTCCGTCGGGATCGAACCTTTTAATTCGATCGTTAGGTAGGAAATGCACCGTCGCGCATCTACCTGGTGTGGCGCGGTGATCGCGCCCGTCGGACACGCGTCGATACAGCGCGTGCAACGTCCGCAGTAATTTTTTTGCGCGGTGTCCGGTGCAAACTCCAGCGTGGTCAAAATCTCCGCGAGAAAGAACCAAGTCCCGAATTCGCGGTTTAATAACATCGTGCTTTTGCCATGCCACCCAATGCCGGCAGTCGCTGCGTGGTCGCGCTCCAGCATCGGCCCGGTGTCCACATAACATTTCTGCCTGCCGCCGCATTGGCGCAGAAATTGATCGATCACCGCCAGCTTTTTTTCGATCAAGGTGTGATAATCGTCGCCCCTGGCATAACGCGCAATGCGCCCGGTAGCTGTAGTGGCAGCCGTGTCGGCTGCAATCTCTTCTATAGCAACCCCTGCGGGCGGCCCACCTGCCGCTATAGGACCGGTTTTGTGTGCGCCCTGAAAATAATTGAGCGCGAGAACGATCACCGTTTTCGCATCCGGTAATATCTGGAGCGGATCGCACCGCCGCTCCGAGTTACGCGCGAGATAATTCATTTCACCGGCATCGCCCCGATCGAGCCAATCTCGAAATTCCGCGGCGTGCTCGGGTGTTTCTGCTTTCGCGAAGCGGCAAATATCAAATCCGAGCTCGCGCGCCAACCCGACAACTTGCTCCCGTATGTCGGGTGATGAGTTCTTCGCATTCATCAAAGGGAACAATGGAACAAAAGAGCTGTCGACATTTGGTCGTTGCAGGTGCAACACTCAAATGTTAACTCGAGGTAGAGGGAGATTTTCGGCATCGATTAGAGATTTCGGGATCGCATGTTTGCTAGAGTAGAGCGATAATTTCATCCGTCACTTCCGCGATGCTACTGCTTGAGGTGTTGATGCGATAATCCGCCGCCGTCTGATAGCGCGGTAATCGTGTCCGCAGCAGCTCGGCAAATCGCGCCCGCGGGTCAGGGGTCTGGAGCAGGGGACGGGTGCTGTGACGTGACGCCCGTTGCCACAATACATCTTCATCGGCATCGAGCCAAATGATGCGGCCCATCCCGCGCAAAAGCCGCACATTTACTTCGCGCAAAATGATTCCTCCTCCGGTCACGACGATGCCTGCCAGTCCGCGTTGCAAAGTTTTGAGCAGTGTAGTTTCGGCATCGCGAAATGCCGACTCGCCGTGGCGCTCGAAAATATCCGGAATCGAAATGCCGAACTGCTCGCGAATCATTTCGTCGGTATCATGTCGGGGCCAGCCGGTGCGTCGCGACAGCTCACGTCCAACCGCAGATTTCCCCCCGCCCATGAACCCGATCAGGGCAATGGCATTGTCGCCGGCCTTCACATTGACACGATAATCGCAAAGCGAACTCATGAAATCGCAAATCGCATTGCGGCAATCGCAACATCGTCAAGATTGGCCCATGCCAAAAACGTCACCGCTCGTCGCTGTAATCATGGGCAGCTCCTCGGATTGGGAAACGATGTCCGTTTGCGTGAAAACACTCGATGACCTTGGCATTCCAAACCAAGCACACGTTCTGTCCGCTCATCGCTCTCCCGACGCCACCGCCAAGTTTGCACGCGAGGCGGCTGAAAACGGCATTCGCGTGATGATTGCGGCGGCAGGCGGCGCGGCACATCTCGCTGGCGTCATCTCGGCTTACACCTGGTTGCCCGTGCTCGGGGTGCCGATCCAGTCGGCGGCTCTGCACGGTTTAGATTCGCTCCTTTCGATGGCGCAAATGCCGGGAGGCATCCCCGTTGGCACACTCGCGATTGGATCTGCGGGGGCAAAGAACGCGGCGCTTTTGGCGGCGGCGATCCTTGCGATCTCCGACAAAAAGATTCGGCAAAGTCTCCAGGGGTTTCGCAAAAAGCAGACCGAAGCCGTGCTGGCAGCGAAACTGCCGAAGTGAAAACGGAAATCGTTTCCGCGCAGGAGTGCGCGAAGGCGATCAAACTGTTGCGCGACGGTGAAGTAGTCGCGCTCCCGACTGAAACGGTTTACGGACTGGCGGCCGATGCGCTCAATCCAGACGCGGTCGCCAAAATTTTCGAGGCAAAAGAACGTCCCCGTTTCGATCCGCTCATTGTGCATGTGCCAAATGGGAAGATGCTGGACGAGATCGCGACCCTGGAATCGGAACTCGCTCGCAAATTAATGGAAAAATTCTGGCCCGGGCCGCTGACGATTGTTTTTCCAAAGCGTGAAATTGTTCCGGACATTGTCACGGCGGGATTGGAAACGGTGGCGGTGCGAATGAGCGCGCATCCGATTTTCCGCGAAGTAGTCAGGAAACTGAATCGGCCGCTGGCGGCGCCGGGCGCAAATCAATTCGGGCGGATTAGCCCAACAACGGCGCAACATGTGTTCGGTGAGTTGGGCGGCCGTATTCCGCTGATTGTTGATGGTGGTGCGACGGAGCACGGAATCGAATCGACCATTGTTCAAGTTGCAAGTCGGGTGATTGAGGTATGGCGGCGCGGGCCGATCACCGACGAAATGCTTCGTCCATTCGGTGAAGTTCGTGAACAAACCTCACCGGTCAACGTCGGCGCGCCTGGGCAATTGCCGACACACTACGCGCCCCGAACGAAATTGATCGTGGTTGAAAGTTTAGGAAACTTTTGCGTCCCGCCTGGGAGGCGCATTGGAGCACTCGCCTTTCGTCCTGTAGCCGGGGTCACTGATTCCGGCCGGCCGCGGCCAACGACTGCAGCGACAAATGCGTCATCTGATTTCGCGGCGATGCATCACTTAACTGAGAGAGGCGATTTACGCGAAGCCGCTGCGAATTTCTTTTGGATGTTGCGAGAACTGGACGCGGAAAATCTCGATCTAATCGTGGCTGAACGCGTGCCGGAGGAGGGGATTGGCGCGGCGATTAACGATCGCTTAACGCGAGCGGCAACGAACTAGCCGTCATCCCGAGGCCGCAGCTCGCTATTACCCCTGGTGCGCCAACGCCGCTTGAACGAATGCTTTGAACAACGGATGCGGCTTGTTCGGTTTGCTCTGAAATTCGGGGTGATATTGGCAAGCCAGAAAATAGGGGTGATCTCGCAACTCAACGAGCTCGGCAAGCGAGCCATCGGGCGAGGTGCCGGAAATTTCGAAGCCTTTCTCGCGCATTTGGTCACGATATTTCATGTTGAACTCATAACGATGCCGATGGCGTTCGAGTACTTCGTCGCTCCCATAAATCTTCTCCGCGAGACTGCCGTGTTGAATTTTCGTTGGCCATGTTCCGAGCCGCATGCTCGCGCCTTTGTTGGTCACGTCGCGTTGTTCATCGAGCAAACAAATTACCGGATCGGATGAGGTTTGGTCGAACTCGGTGCTGTTAGCGTTGGCGATTCCGCAAACGTTGCGCGCAAACTCTATGGTCGCCACCTGCATGCCGAGACAAAGCCCGAGATAGGGGAGCTTATTTTCCCGGGCGAAACGCGCGGCCTTAATTTTTCCTTCCACCCCACGATCGCCAAAGCCGCCGGGAATGAGCACACCGGCAACATCTTTTAGCTGGCCATCCACTCCATCCTGGAGCCGCTCCGCATCGATCAATTTCAGATCGATCCCGCAATCCTGGCTGGCAGCAGCGTGTGTTAACGATTCGTAGATTGATTTGTAAGCGTCCTGCAAATCGATGTATTTGCCGACGACCGCGATCTTCACCCGTTTTTTGGGCGAGACCACGCGTTCGACAAATTTGCGCCAGTTGTTCAGATCGGGCTCCGGCGTTTGCAGACCGAGCAATTTACAAACAAGCGCATCGAGTCCTTCAGCATGAAACATCAAAGGTGCCTCGTAAATGGTGTGTGCGACATCACGCACTTCGATCACAGCTTCCGGTGCGACGCTGCAAAACATCGAAAGCTTCTGGCGCAACTCCGCGTCCAGCGCGTGCTCGGTCCGGCACATCAAGACCTGCGGTTGCAGACCGATTTCTCGCAACTTTGCGATGCTTTGCTGGGTCGGCTTGGTCTTTAATTCCCGCGCCGCCTTAATATAGGGAACAAGGGTGACATGGATGTTCACGACATTCT
>QHPP01000260.1 GCA_003219125.1 Verrucomicrobiota bacterium | reverse complement strand
CCTGTTTGGAAACCGCCTCTTCTTCGAAACTCTCTTTCGATCGCTTTTTGCTCAGCTAGTCGCTACCTCAGCCAGAGGCACGAACTGGCTTTCGTGTAGTTTGATCCGTTTGCGTCCAGCTAACAATCGATACCATTCCATTGCGGAACCGATTACGATCAGGAGCACGAGCAGGAGAAAGCTTGCCGCGACGAAAATGTCTATCCGATACATTGTCGCTTGGCGAATTAGCACTGCCGCGGCACTGGCATCTGCTGCCTGGTCGCTTTTCTGAATCGCCGATTGTGCACCTGCCAGAAGACCCAGATTCGGGTCCGGGGAGAAAATCTTCATGTAACCCGCCGAAAACGTGACCAAAGCCATAAAGAGCAGCGGGACAATTGTAATAAAGAGATAACGCGCCTTCCCCATCTTGATCAGCAATGTGGTGCCGAGACAGAGCGCAATCACCGAAAGCAACTGGTTCGCCAGTCCGAAGAGCGGCCAGAGGGTGTTGATGCCACCGAGTGGATCGATCACACCTTGATACAAGAACCAGCCCCAGGCCGCGACCAGTAGCATGCTGGCGAATGAATTCGCAATCCACGAACGCGTGTTGCCCAACGGCCGCCACAAATTTCCGAGCAAATCTTGCAGCAGGAACCTTCCCACCCGCGTTCCCGCGTCAATGGTCGTTAGAATAAACAACGCCTCAAACATGATGGCGAAGTGATACCACAATGCCAGCGCCGTAGGGCTGGCGGAGACGCGCGCAAACATGTGTGCCATCCCAACGGCAAAAGTCGGTGCACCGCCAGCGCGATTAAACATTGTTTGTTCGCCCAGATTTCGCGCCAGATCGGCCATCTGCGGCTCTGTTACCGGAAAGCCGGCAGCCGAAACTTTCGCCACCACTTCCGTCGGCGTCCCCTTGGTATTGATGGCGAAATATTCGCCCGGCTGAATCACGCACGCCGCAATCATCGCCATTAACGCAACCATCATCTCGGTAATCATGGCGCCGTAGCCGATGTCACGAATACGCGACTCACGCTCCAGCATCTTTGGCGTTGTCCCCGAAGCAATCAGCGAATGGAACCCCGAAACCGCACCGCACGCGATGGTAATGCAAACAAACGGAAAAACGGGTCCGGCGAAAACTAATCCGGTTCCATCGATGAATTTTGTCAGCGCTGGCATTTGCAGCACCGGGTGAATCAGCGCTACTGCCACAGCGAGAGCGGCGACTGTGCCGATTTTCAAAAATGTGCTGAGATAATCGCGCGGCGTCAGTAACATCCACACCGGCAGAATCGACGCCGCCAAGCCGTAAGCCATAATCGCCCAGGCCAGCCATCGATCGCTATGCCGAAACCAAGCCTCGAGCGCGGGGAAATTCCCGAGAAATTGTCCGCCCCAGACCGCGAAGAAAAGCCCCACGATTCCAAAGGCGGTAATCCAGCTGACATTAAACAAACCGCTGCGCAATCCCGCGCCCATGAGCAAGGCGATGGGAATGGTCATCGCAATGGTGAAGACACCCCACGGGCTTTTTGCCAACGCCTGCACCACCACCAGCGCGAGCACAGCCAGCAAAATGATCATGATGGCGAGCACGCTGATCAAGGCGAGTGCGCCGACCCCGCGCCCAATCTCTTCCTTCACCATTTGCCCGAGCGTTTTTCCGCGCCGCCGCACGGAGGCAAACAGCACAATCATGTCGTGCACGCCACCGCCGAGAGTCGCGCCGATCAAAATCCAAAGCGTCCCTGGCAAAAATCCGAATTGCGCCGCCAGCACCGGCCCGACCAGCGGCCCTGGCCCGGCGATGGCAGCGAAATGATGGCCAAAAACCATCCAGCGATTCGTCGGCACGAAATCTTTGCCGTCGTTTTGCACCAGAGCGGGAGTGGCGCGTTCGTCATTAAGCAAAAGCACTTTGCGGGCGAGCCATTTGGAATAGAAACGATAACTGATCGCGAAGGCGCAAAGTCCCGCGACGATGATCCAGAGGGCGTTGATCTGTTCCCCCCGGGACATCGCCAGAATCGCAATCGATCCAAGCCCAAGCAGGGTCACAGCAATCCAAAGCAATTTTTTCCACAAGCTCATCGGCCTGTTAATGTACTGCTTCGTCTCATTTTCGCCACCGTAGGCAGACGTTGACAGGGCCATCCTGCTGCGTTACCAACCGCCCTTGCGCCTCTCCCAGAAACTCGGAAAAATCCTTACCGGCGAAGCGTTCGACAGTGCGCGACGACACACGCGCGCGATCGTGCGCAACCGTCGTTTCCCTGCCCGCATCACCCCCGGCACAATCATTAAGTCAATCGACGCCCAACGCTTCGGAGAAATTCAGCGGAAATATGCGGTGGACGATCCGGGCGACGCGCCGCCGAAATATCTCGATCTCGAACATTGGATCAGAATTAATCTGCAGCGGGTGCGTGAGCTGGGACTCGATTATGCTCCGCGTTCGCGCATTCTCGATCTCGGCTGCGGCGCCGGCTATTTTCTCTACATCAACAAATTACTCGGCCACGAAATTCTCGGGCTCGATCTGGATGATTTGCCGATGTTTCGCGAGCTCATCGAGTTACTTCAAATTCCTCGCACCATTGCGCGCATCGAAGCGTTTCAACCGTTACCAAAATTCGATCGTAAGTTCGACATCATCACCGCCTATCTAATTTGCTTCAATAATCACAAGAGCGACAAACTTTGGGGACCGACGGAATGGGATTATTTCCTGAGCAATGTCGCCTCCCACCTTGCACCGAATGGTCGGCTCTGGCTCGAATTGAATCGAGAATACGACGGCAGCTATTACACGCCGGAATTGAAAGGGTTCTTCGAACAACGCGGTGCGGACTTGCAATCCTATCGCGTTATTTTCAATCCAGGGACTCTCGTGCCTTCCGAAGTTGCGCCAGTCGGGCGTTAAAATCGGCGCGGCGGCGGCGGTGTTCCTCCACCACTTCCTTTGGTGCACGCTCAACAAATGACGGATTCGCCAGCTTTGCTTCCGTTGCTTTCAATTCCGCTTCCAGTTTCGCGATTTCCTTGTCCAAACGTTCACGTTCGGCGGCACGATCCGTTTCGCCCGCAATCAAAAATAGTTCTCCCAATCTTGTCGCTGCCATCGACGAGCGCGACGGAGGGTGGAAGTTTGCCTCAGTCTCCAGCGATTCCGCATTGAGCAGACGCGCAATGGTCGCACCTTCCTTTTTTGCCCACGATTCGTTAGAACGAAGCGCGAATTTTGCTTTTTGATTTGATGAAACTAGCGCTTCCGCTCTGAGATTTCGCCCCGCCTCCACCATTTCGTAAATCGCGCCTACCCGAACTCGCGCTCTCGCCTGGCTTGCTTTGTCTAAATCCATGACCTGTGGCAGAGGCGCGAAATCGAGAAACTCAGTCTCCCCTTTCGCAAATCCCATCAGCGACCAAAGCTCCTCCGTCAGGTGCGGCATGAAAGGATGGAGCAGACGAATGATGGCAGATAAGATGTAATCCATCGTCGCCAGGGTCGATTCCTTGCGCGATTTGTCCTCGCCGAAGATGTCCGTCTTGCCCGCTTCGACGAACCAATCGCAAAAGTCGCCCCAGACAAAATTGTATAGCTGTTGGGCGACGGCATTGAATTGATAGTCGCGATAGGCCGCTTCAACCGCGCCAATAGTCTCCCTTAGACGCGCCAGCGCTTCGATCGCGTAAATCGAAAGCTCATCCTCTTTCAATTCGGGGTTAGGATTCGATGGGCCGTGCATTTGGCGAAAACGCGCCGCGTTCCACAACTTGGTGGCAAAGTTCCGCCCTTCTTCGATCTGTTTTTCGTCGAAGCGAATGTCTTGTCCGCTCGGAGCAATTCGCATCAAACCGAAACGCAAACCATCCGCTCCGTATTTCACAATCAAATCGAGCGGGTCGGGTGAATTACCAAGTGACTTCGACATCTTGCGACCCTGCTTGTCGCGGATGATTCCGGTGAAGAAAACGTCGCGAAACGGAATATTGTCCTGATCGTGTCCGGATTTTCCCGGCTTGAACTCCAGACCGGCAATGATCATGCGAGCAACCCAGAAGAAAATAATGTCCGGCCCGGTCACCAACGCACTTGTCGGGTAAAACTTCGCGCGCGTTTCCACATCCATCGTTTCGTATGCCCAGAGCCACGATGAGAACCAGGTATCGAGCGTATCCGGATCTTGCGTCCAATTCTCCGGATCGGCCGGCGGCTCAACCCCAACATAAATTTCTGCCTTCTGATCTCTGACCTCTGATCTCTGTTTCGCATACCATGCCGGTATGCGATGGCCCCACCAGACCTGCCGGCTGATGCACCAGTCCTGAATGTTTTCCAGCCATTGCGCGTAAACTTTTTCCCAATGTCCGGGAAAGAATCGGATCAGATGCTCGCGCACGACCGCGAGCGCTTCCTTAGTCTTTGGATACCGCAGGAACCATTGTTCGCTGATCCGTGGCTCGATCGGAACTTCGCTTCGATCACTGAAGCCAATGTTGTTTTCGTACGGTTCCGTCTTCGTCAGTAAACCGCTCTCCTGCAAAAGTTCGGCCGACCGTTTGCGCGCTTCAAAGCGATCGAGTCCATGCAATTCTGGAACGGCCGGGCAATTAATCCGTCCACTTTCCGTTAGGACATCGATGATCGGCAATTTGTGGCGCTCGCCAACTTCGAAATCGATTTGGTCGTGCGCTGGAGTCACTTTTAGAACGCCGGTCCCGAATTCGGGATCAATCGCTTCGTCCGCGACAATCGGAAGTTTCTCGCGTGCGAGCGGGCGCCAAACCTCTTTGCCGACAAGGTCCGTGTATCGTTTATCGTTAGGATGCACCGCGACCGCGGTATCGGCCATGATCGTTTCCGGGCGAGTTGTTGCTACTTCAAGAAAACGGCCCGGCTCATCGACCACTTCGTAACGAACGAAATACAGACTTCCCTTTTGTGGTTTGCTGATGACTTCTTCGTCCGACAGCGCCGTTTGCGCGGCCGGGTCCCAGTTGATCATGCGTCGCCCGCGATAAATCAGCCCTTTCTGGTAAAGATCGACAAACACTTTTTCAACCGCTCGAATGTAATCCGCGTCAAAAGTGTAGCGTTGCCGCGACCAATCGCAGGAACAACCGAGTCGCTTTAACTGTTGGATAATGATACCGCCATGTTTGTCCTGCCATTCCAGAACCCGGCGGAGGAATTCTTCGCGACCGAGATCGTGCCGGGTCACGCCTTCATTTTTGCGCAACCATTTCTCGACTGCCGTCTGGGTACCGATTCCGGCGTGATCCATCCCCGGCAGCCACATCACTTCCCGCCCCTGCATCCGCGCATGCCGCGCCAGGATGTCCTGGATGGTATTGTTGAGAACGTGACCCAGAGTGAGAACGCCAGTGATGTTTGGCGGCGGTATGACAATCGCGAATGCGGGCTTCGTCGATTTGGCGTCGGCATGAAATGCACCGCCATCGAGCCAACGCTGATACCATTTTGGCTCAACTATTTTCGGATCGTAAGTTTTCGGCAGTTCGGCCATGAAAGTAGCGCTTGCCCCTGGCTAGCGAACCGCTAACAAACGCAAGCAGGACGTTTACGCCACTTTAACTTGCGGTGCCCGCACCCCGCCGCCACTTTTCGCGAAAATGCGATCCTTCATCGATCTGGCACTCAACGAATGAAACCGATTGGCGTGTTCGATTCCGGAATCGGCGGGCTCACTGTGGTCAGGGCGTTACGTGAATTTTTGCCGAATGAAAACATTTTCTACCTCGGCGACACCGCGCGCGTCCCCTACGGAAATAAAAGCGCGGAAACAGTCGAGCGTTACAGCCTCGAGCTCGCCCGAATGTTGATGGCGGAAGATGCCAAACTGATTGTCGTCGCCTGCAATACCGTTTCGTCGGTCGCGATTCCAAAACTGCGGGCCAGCGTATCGGTCCCGGTGATTGGCGTGATTGAGCCCGGAGCGCATGCTGCCATCGCGATGACGCGCAATCGTCACGTCGGGGTCATCGGGACGCGTGCAACCATTCGTAGCGGCGCCTATGAAAATGCTTTGCGCGCACTGAACGTCCATGTCCGCGTCAGCAGCGTTGCCTGCCCATTGCTCGTGCCGCTCATCGAAGAAGGCCTGCTCGACGATAAGCTGACCGACCTGACGATCGAGCGTTATCTCAATCCGATGGTCGCGGATGGAATCGACACCCTTGTGCTCGGCTGCACTCACTACCCTTTGCTTACTCGCGCGATCGCCCATTCTCTGGGGGACAAAATTCAGATTGTCGATTCGGCCATGAATTGCGCGCGAGCAGTCAAAGATTTGTTAGATCGACAATTGCTCGCCACCACATCGACTTCCGCTGGAAAGTTGGACGTCGCGCTAACCGACGCAGCTGATCATTTTCTCAGCATCGCGCGCGATGCTTTGCAGCTACAGATCGGCGAGGTGCAGCTACGCGCGGTATCGTAGATCGCTTCGCTCGCGGCAGGCTCTGCACGACCAAGTCGTAAGAATGGTCGATCATTTTGCGTAGTTCGGCCTCTGGAATGCCGCCTTTGATCTCCACCGTATTCCAATGCTTCTTGTTCATGTGATAACCGGGGCGGACCTGCTCGTAGCGATCGCGCAGATCAAGGGCGAGATCGGGATCGCATTTTAGATTCGCAGTCGCTGGAATTTCGTCGATCGAGATCAATGCGAACATTTTTCCAGCAACTTTGAAAACAAGAACAGTCTCACCGAACGGCGTCCCCTCAGTCACCTTCGGTTTCGTCAGGCAGTATTCACGGAACTCTACAGGGTCCATTCAACGAATCCGGGAAATGAGCTGCCCGCTTGTGCGATACTTGCTGGCAATCTCGAATAACTCCAGCGCCTGAGCGATGTCGGCCGGAGTCCTTAACCAAAAACTGATCCACCCGGAATCGGGAAATACATGATGAAGCAAAGCGTGTCCTTGTCTTACTTGCTCGGTCCGAAATGATTTTCCGACAAACAAGTCGAGCAAGCCGTTTCCGTGAAGATGACCGATTTCTGTTGTTCCGATAAAGAAGCCGACTCCGCCAAAACGATGTGGGCGCTTCTGAATAGCGTACTTGCAGCAAACGGCATTCTCGAACATCTCCATTGCGCGAAGCCGCGGCCGGTTGAACAACATTGTAGTAATCATCAATCCCGCATCGAATAGCTGGGGCAGGACGGGTATTCGCGCCAGCCATCTTAACTCTTTGACGACAAATCTGAATATCATCGCTTCCGTTCCGACAACGTCTTGATGTGTTCCATCACACGCACATGTACGTGACTGGTAACGTCGCGCGTCCACCAATCAAAGTACCAAAGCGGCCGCATGTGCAGGGTATACCAACTGCGACCGATCAGTGTGGTGGTTCCATCATGGTTATCGACAAGCTGGAACTGTCCGCGATGCAGTGTGAGATGGCCCAAAAGCTCGGGATCGCGTGGCTGTTCCACGATCTCGAAGGTCAGGAGACGCACCGGCGTTATCTCAGAGACTCTCTCCTTAAAAACCAGGCCATTGCTGAAAACACATTCTCGCGCTGCACCGACGAATGCGCCCTGGCAAGTCGTCGCAAGCGGACTCGGCAAGCCTACTGCGTTCAGCCAGTAGTTAGGAGCGGTGTCGATTGATGGAAACGAAACGACGTAGTTCCATACTTCAGCAGCGGGTGCTTTGATGAGAATGCGGTCCTCGACGACATGCCGTTGATCCTGCCGCATTTTCCCTTCCGCCAGTGTCGCGATCAACAGCACGGGGAGCACGCTCAAATTTATCGTCGCCGTTTTTGCCTTAAATAACAAACGGCCGAGCAGGACCCCGGCAAACCCGCAGACAAATAAAATTGGAAATCCAATCAACAAGCACACCGCCCCTTCTTTGAAGACGAAATAGGCGCCGAATGGACTAATCAGTGAGGTAACAATCCACCAGAGCAAATACTCCCACAGGCTGAGGGAAATGCCTCGCCAAAAATATGCCGCCGCGGTCCCCATCGCCATCGGAACCAGAACGAGACTTGGCCAAATTGCCATGATGGCGAAACCATAAAACCACTGCTGCGCTCTCGACGGTAAGCCAACTCGATCCGGGAATTGGAACAAAAGGACGAAGGCAAAACAGAACGCCACGCCAACTATGTTTGCTGCAACGAGACCCAGGATTATGCGCAGCCATCTCCCGCCCGTCATTGTTAGCCTTTAACGAATCTTAGATGAAATGAGTTGCGGCAAATCTTTGATTGCGACGCGTTCTTGTTTCATCGAATCGCGATCGCGTAATGTCACGGTATCGCGCAGTTCCTCGCCTTTTTCTCCAAGCGTCTCGAAATCGATCGTTACGCCAAAGGGCGTCCCGATTTCATCCTGCCGGCGGTAACGCCGGCCGATCGCGCCGCCTTCGTCGTAGAAAACATTCATATGCGGCCGCAGTATCGCCTGCACCTGGCGCGCTTTCGTCACCAGCGATTCCTTGTTCCGGAGAAGCGGAAAGATCGCGCATTTTATCGGCGCCATCCGCGGATGAAATCGCATTACAATGCGCGTTTCCATTTTCCCCTTTTCATCCGGGGCGGTGTCTTCGGCATAAGCATCGCAGATCAGCGCCAGCACGGTGCGATCGACCCCGGCGCTCGGCTCAACAACGTGCGGCACGAAGCGCTCTTTCGTTTCCTCATCGAAATAATCGAGCGTTTTGCCACTGGCCTTGATGTGCTGCTGCAAATCGTAGTCGGTACGATAAGCGACCCCCTCCAGCTCCTGTCGCCCAAAGGGAAACTCGTATTCAATGTCGAACGTGCCTTTGGAATAAAAAGCGCGTTCTTTTTCCGGCACATCGAGAATGTGGAGTCGTTTGCGTGAGATCCCGATCTCCTCGTAAAACTTAATTCGCTCTTTCAACCAGTAGGCCAGCAAATCCATCCCTTGCTCCGGCCGGCAAAAATACTCGAGCTCCATCTGCTCAAACTCGCGCGAGCGAAAGGTGAAGTTGCGCGGATTAATCTCGTTTCGAAAGGCTTTGCCGATCTGCGCGATCCCGAACGGCAGTTTCTTGCGCGAGACATCGAGCACATTCTTGAATTGGACGAAAATCGATTGCGCCGTTTCCGGTCGAAGATACGCAATCGATGCCGGATCGGCCGATGCTCCCATCTGCGTTTGGAACATCAAATTAAACGGCCGCGCCTCAGTTAAGTCTTTGCCGCCGCAGTTGGGGCATTGCTTGACCCCATTTTTTTCCGAGAGCTGATCCGCGCGCAATCGCGCCTTGCAAGTCCGGCAATCAACCATCGGATCGGTAAAGGTGTCGACGTGACCGCTCGCTTTGAGCACAGCCGGATGGGTCAGGATCGCGCCATCCAATCCGATGACGTCGTCGCGGTCGCGCACCGTCACCTGCCACCAATACTGCTTGAGATTATTTTTGAGTTCGACCCCGAGCGGTCCGTAATCCCACACCCCGTTGAGTCCGCCATAAATCTCGCTCGATTGGAAAATGAACCCGCGCCGCTTGCACAAACTGACAATCTTCTCCATCCGTTGCGTGTTCTCTTTCCCAGTCATGATCGGACATATTTAACCGCAGATCACGCGGATGAAACGGATTTCTCTATCAACATTCTGTGGCTGGAATGGCTAATCTTGGTTCCAGCTATCGCTCAAGTCCGGAGCACATTTCCGGCGAGCAAGCTGCCATTGCGACGCTCCTGTGGCGTCATAACCGGAGAAACGATCCGCCACCGCCAAATAATTCTGGCGCTTTGCCGCATTTAGCGTGTTTCGCCGACATCGGCTTTCGCTTATCCCGGGTATCAGCAGGCTGCGCGTCGTGCCGGGGTAATCGGCGGTTAAAACTACTGCACTACCGTCACTTCGGTTTTGACCGAGTTAGCGATGAAACATTGGTCGTGTGCGCCGTGATGCATCTTGTTCAGCTCCTCCGCGCTCGGCTTCTTCTCGCCCGACCAGGTGATTTTCGGATGCAGCTCTACTTTCGTAATCGCCAATCTGCCTTCCGCATTTTTTTCCATGTGGCCGACGGCTTCGTCGGTGTAGTCATCAAGGACAAACTTCTGCTTACAGGCGATCGCGAGAAAGGTGAGCATGTGGCAACTGGAGAGGGAAGCGACGAAAGCTTCTTCGGGATCGACGTTGGCAGGGTTGCCCAGATAGGCTGGCGCGGCCGAAGCCGTCATGGAATGGCCGCCATCGAAACTCCAAGTGTGATCGCGCGGATATTTTTGATAAACAAATTCAGCGCCGCCGCGCTCCCAACGCAGGTTTACTTTGTGTTCGGACATATCTTCGTATAAAACGCCCGCCCGCAACTGCAAGGAGATGGTTTATGGCTGATTGCTCATTCGGCGGTCACAGATCGCCGCTACCGCGAATGAAACTGCTGATCTCTGACCCCTTATTTGGTCAAATCCGCGGCGGTCGGCGGACCCTCGACCCAATTCACGTCCCACGATCCATCAACCGTAATGAAGGTTAAGGAGCTCGCCGGCAGCCATGCTTCATGGACCATTTTGGCGGGCATGTAATTGAATCCGCCCGGACTCAATTCGGCCCGCTTGCCTTCGCATGCCAGAACGGCCTTACCGGAAATCATAGTGTGCGACTCGTTAGCGGTGTGCCAATGCTTTCGGACATGGATCGCTTTCGAAGTACGAATGAGCAGGCTGGTAGTATGCGTTTTCGGGTCAACCCGCAGAAAACAGATTTCCGGAGAATTTTCTCCCAGATCGGGAAGAATCTTGTCCCATTTAAGATCGGACACATTTTTGAAAATTGGACCGTCGCTTGTCGCTGACGTCGTTTCGGTTGTTTGCGCACGAATGTGGGTCAACGCTAGTATCGCGAGCGCTGGGAGTATGGACAGAAAGAGTCTTTTTTTCATGATATGACTAATATGACTGGGCAGCAGCGATTTCCAATTTGCCGGCTTCATCACCTCTCTCAGTTGGACCCCTTTACACGACACATGTCTCTTTGTGACTGAGTGCGACGTTTGTTAACCTTCTTCGAATTGCATCTATTTTAGGTACGACAATGAATCCCTATGCGAAGCCGAATGAGCGAAAGGTCGGGGCGCAACGACCACAGGTTTCGCACTTGCCGAGGAACATCGATACTCGCACCCGGAAAGAACGGCAGGCCGAGAAAGAGGCCATCGCGGCTGAGCGACGCGCCATCAAGAAATCCGCGCGCCGCCACTTGAAACAGCAATTACTCGACGAATTTGAAGACACCTACGGGCCGGTTAAGGAGGGTCCCGAAAACATCTGAGCGTTGCACCTGCAACAGTTGAATGTTAACAAGGCCGTTGCAGCGCTAGCGGCGCCGGGCGCAGTGCACCTTGGGAAGTTAGGCTTCTAGCCTGACTCGGCCGACATGCTTCTAGCTTGTCGCCGTTGTCAGTTATCGCCACGGAGTCGAATAACTTCTAGCCGTCGCAGATTTTCCTCGCCTTCGTTTTCGATCCGGTCCCACAATTCCCGGTCTCGCGTGCACACGATCCCCTGCAACCGAAATCAGAGAAAGGAATGCTTAAGCTATTCTCGAAGGCCGAATTGAGATAGGAAAGGTCCCCAAAGGGATCTGTATGCGAAGACGGAAGAAAGGTGAGGAGCACTCCAAAATTCAGTGACCCGTAGAGATCCGCGTAATCTGCAGTAAAAATTTAACCAGGATTGGTTACTTCGCTGCGGTGACTTTCGCACTGCCGAGAAACGTCGCATTCTCGTCAACCACTAGTCGTGGTGCTTCGATGTCACCGCGCAACGTGCAGCCCGATTGCAGTTCGCAGCGTTCAGTCGCGAAAATATTCCCCTCAACCGATCCGCGCACTTTGACCGATTTCGCCCTGATCTCACCGTTAATCTGCGCGTGCTCACCAATAGAGAGCTTTCCAGGCGAATCGATCGTGCCTTCCACCTCGCCATCGATCAGTAACTCGTTAAGGAATTTGACGGACCCTTGAATCGAAACGCCCCTCGAGAGAAGACCGCTCGGCCGGGCCGGCGTCGACGTTCGGTTGGGCTGCTCGGAAACGACGGGAGAGCTCACCGGCTGGCTTGCTGGGGCTGTGGGTTCGCTCTTACGGTTAAACATCGACATTCTGTGACAGCTTCAGTTTGAGCTGCGTGTAAAGCTGATGTTGTGCCGTGCGGCGCCATTATTTTAGAAGGCTACGATTTCGCTCGGTCATTCTCGTTTATGAATGGCCCGAAGAGATCGAAGGCGCCTGATGCATTCACAGGCTCAGGGCAGACGCCGACGCCCTACAATTTAATCACCGGGATTGGTTACGCTTTTGGAAAAGGGCGCGCAGCCGATCATGCGGCAATGCTTCGACCTTGTGGTTGTCGCGGCCGGTCATGTCGTGGTTATCGACCAGGGCGTTGATGATGGCTTCTTCGGTCGCCTCGACGGTGGCGGTGAAAAGCGGGTCCATCAGGTCGTTCGGCATGGTTTCGATGGTACGAATCGGTGGTTTGGCGTCGGCGGCATGCGGATTGCCGGTGGAGAAGGCGATGAACAAATCGCCGGAACCGTTGCCGGAAACGCTACCGGTCCGGGCGAGACCGAGGGAAGCACGGCGAGCCAGGCGTTTCAGTTGATGCGGGAGAAGAGGCGCGTCTGTTGCAACCACGATGATGATGGAACCAGTTTCTCGTTTGTAAACGGAGCCGGGGATTTTCTTGCCGACTTCGAGTCCACGAATCGTTAGCTGTGGGCGACGGCCGCAATTGGCCTGGACGAGAACACCGATAGTAAATGGATTAGGTGACGCAGAAGAATTGGATTCACCGATCCCGGCTACAAAGACAACTCGTGAAGCGGTGCCGGTGCCGCCTTTGAATTCATAGCAGATCATGCCGGTGCCACCGCCGACGCTCCCCTCCTCGATCGCGCCACTCTGCACGCTCTCGATGGCGTGGGCGACGTGTTCCGGTTTAACGTGAAAGCCATCGACGTCGTTGAGCCAGCCATCCCATGTCTCGGCCACCACCGGTAGACTCCAGGCGAAACCTTCCGCGTCCGGGCCGCCGTGAGCCAGCCGCCAGGCAATAACGGCGTCGCGCGCGACTCCGACACTGTGGGTGTTGGTCAGCACGATCGGGCCTTCCAGAAACCCACTCTCCTCCACCCAGGCGGTCCCGGTCATTTCACCGTTGCCGTTTAACGAGAAATAGCCGGCAAAAACCGGATCGTTCATGGCATCGCGACCACGAGGAAGAATTGCCGTCACGCCGGTGCGGACCGGGCCCTTGCCGACTTCGAGCTTACCCTCTCCGCTGATGAGTGTGGTGTAGCCAACTTCAACTCCGGGGACGTCGGTAATGGCGTTGAATTTTCCTGGGGTGCCATCGAACGGAATGCCGAGATCACGTGCGCGAACAGTTTTTGTGTGCACTTCGACTTTCGGCGGGGCTGGGATGGGCTCGCGCGCGGAAGCGTCGAGCAGGAGGACGAGTGTGAGCAGAAATGCCCAACCCAATTGCGATAACGGAATTCGGCTCATTAAATGAGTCTTATACGTCAAATGGGTCGCATATGTCATATCCGACGACTCGCACGAGCCGATTGTTGCCATCATTGCTCAAACGCGGCATCAGCAGCAGTCGATTCTACGGTTTCGATGCGAGAGGAGTGAACTTATCCTCGGCGAAAATCGACCAGGGGCCTTTGCTTTTTTGCCGCATGACCGAGGTCCAATTCTTGGTTGCCGGATCGAAGGCGTAGACATTCATGAACTGGCCGTCAGGGTTATTGAAGGTGAAATAGATGGAGTGGGCGGCTTCGTCGAGGGTGCCGTAACCGATTACTTCCGAGCCACGCCCGCCAAAGACATCGAGCCAATGCAAAACGTAGCGCGACATTTTGTGATCGAACCCGATAAAGGCCATCGCTTCGTATTGCGGCGGGGTCGCGACATCGAGGTAATGCAATTCAAGGAACTGATGGTTGAGCACCCAGCCGACGCGCACTGTGTTTTCGGTGGTGCGGCCGTCACCGAATTTTCGAACAACACGCCAGTTGCCGACCAGTTTATCCAGCAACGGATCCTCGAATTTGACGTCACGTCCGTCCGAGGGGGTTGGGGACTGCGCGCTCATCGTGACAGCGAAGAGCGGGAGAGCGATGAACAGGGGAAAACGCTTCATGGCCGCGATAATGACAGACTTTCATCTTTCGCGCGATGCTAGAAACGCTAAAGTTTTCGGGTGAGCTACGAGGTTTTCGCCCGCAAATACCGACCCCAGACATTCGACGATATTGTTGGGCAGACACACGTTACCCGCACACTCAAGAATGCGGTCGACCAAAATCGTCTGGCTCACGCATATCTTTTTGTCGGGCCGCGCGGGACCGGAAAAACCTCGACGGCGCGCATCCTGGCAAAAGCGCTCAATTGCATCCACGGGCCGACAGTGGCGCCCTGTGGCAAATGCGATAATTGCCGGGAGATCGCGGGCGGAAACAGCCTCGATGTCATTGAGCTGGACGCAGCGAGCAATCGTGGGATCGATGACGTGCGGGAGCTGCGCGACAACGTTCGCTACGCGCCGGCGAAGGGACGCTTCAAAATTTACATCATCGACGAGGTGCACATGCTGACGAAGGAGGCGGCCAACGCGCTGTTGAAGACGCTGGAAGAGCCGCCCAAACACGTCATTTTTTGTCAACGAAGGAGAAATTGACACTGTCGGCGGCAGCGGCACATGCCATCGCACGCGGAGCGGAAGGCGGGATGCGCGACGCGGAATCGATGCTCGATCAACTGGTGGCGTTCTGCGGAGAAAAAATCGAGGAAGCCGATGTCCTGAATGTTTTCGGATTCACCAGCCAACAGATGGTGGCGGATTTTGTTGGTCGGATTCTGCGCGGCGAAACTGCGGACGCGCTGGCGTTGCTGCATGAGCAATGCGAAGTCGGCAAGGACATGATGAAATTGATGTCGGACACGATTGCGTATCTGCGCGACCTGCTCGTTTTCAAAGTGAAACCGGACGCGCTCAGCGACGAAGCCAGCACCGACACTCGCGCCGCCTTTGCCGAGCAAGCTCCGCTGCTGGAAACTGATCGGGTACTGGAAATGATCGATCAATTCGCCGCCGCCGAAGGGCGGATGAAATGGGCGCCGAATAAAAAACTGCACTTCGAAGTCGCGGTCATTCGGGCGATCCAAACCCTCGACCAGACAACGCTCGATGAAGTGATCGAGAATTTAAATGCGCTACGCCGCGGCAACCCTGTAGCCGCGGTTGCCAGCCGCGGCTCCGGATCAAAAAAAACCGACGCGGTGCGCGCTCGAGAACCGACGATCACAAAATCGGTTGCGAATGATCCAGCTCCAACGACCGATGTTAACGAGATTTGGGGCAAGGTCGTGGCCCAAATCAAAACGCGCCGTCCGTTTATCAAAAGCTGGATTGAAGAAGCGCACCCACTCGGTGCGAGCGGGCGGAATTTCGAGTTGGGCTTTCCCAACGATCAACGAATGGTGATGGAACATTTATCCTCTCGCGCCAATCGCGAGTTTCTGGAAGCATTGCTGAAGGAGATCAGCGGCCGGGAGTGGGCGCTGAAGTTTTCGTTGAAAGAAAATTTGCCGGCGAAGACGCCTGCGGCAAAGTCGAAGAACGCGCCACCGATTGTGCGCGAAGCACTGGAAATGTTTAAGGGCGAAATCAAAACTTAAGCCAGGAGCATGCGATGAATCTCAACAAGTTGATGAAACAGGCGCAGAAGATGCAGGAGAAAATGGCACAGGCGCAGACGGAGTTAGCGGAGAAAACGGTCGAAGTGCAGGCGGCCGGCGGAAAAATTACGGTCGTTGGCAATGGCGCGGGTGACGTGATTTCAATCAAGATCGCGAAAGAAATTGTCGATCCCGAAGATGTGGAATTTCTCGAAGACGCAGTGCTCAGTGGAGTCAAGCAGGCGATCGAACAGGGAAAAGCCATTGCCAGCTCGGAGATGTCGAAAATTACAGGCGGGATGGGGGTAGCGGGCCTGGGTTTGTAGGAACACAGACTTTTTAGTCTGTGCGCTCAGCGGAGTTCCACTCCGCTGCGTTG
>QHPP01000238.1 GCA_003219125.1 Verrucomicrobiota bacterium | reverse complement strand
CGCGACGCCTGACTGCGCGCCCTGCCTTGCTCGAGCGCGCCACCCAGTTCGATCTCTCGTGTAGTGTGGCTCACACTTTGGAAGTTTTGCTTCACTCCCGCGAGAGCGCGGAATCGACGTCCGGGTAAATGCGAAAGACTTGATCGAGGCGAGCGATCTCAAAAATCGGTTTCACATTTTCCTGCAAACCGGCGAGCGCGAACCTGCCCCCGTATTTTTCAACCTTCTGCATCGCTTCGATCAGAACCGCCAGACCGGAGCTATCGATGTAGCTGACGTTGCCCATGTCGATGACGAGTTTGCGCGGCTTGGCCTTTACCGCGGCATTAAGCGTGGTGGTGATGCGGGGAGAAATGTGCAGATCGATTTCGCCTTCGAGTGGGATGACTTTTGATTGCGCAGGCATAATGCTGGATGCTGGACGCTAGATGCTGGACACTGGATTCATCTTATCGACGTATTCACCATCCCAGCTTCCTAATGACCTCGTCCGTGTCTGCCAGATCGTCGAACAAAAAATCTGGAGCGCATGCTTGTAATCGTTCGCGCGACCAACTGCCAGTCGCAACTGCAATGGTGCGCGCGCCAAATGCTTTTCCGCAGGCGATGTCGTGATTGGTATCGCCGATGACATCGATATCGGCCGCATCGAAATCGTGACCATGTCTTGTTTGAGCACGTTCTCTGGCGAAAGCGCCGAGCTGGTTCCGATCATGATGGTCGTCCGCGAAAGCGCCAAATTCAAAAAAATCCCAGAGACCGTAATGCTGAAGTTTGAGCCTCGCGCCCTGCTGCAGATTTCCAGTCAAAAGCGCGAGCACGATGTAGGGCTGTCGTTTCAATCTTTCAAGGAGTTGCTGAATTCCGGGCAGGACTCGTCCGCGCGAGCGAGAAAGTGAAAGCGGAAGTCCATCGATGTATTCCTGTTCGAATGTGGCGATGTTTTCCTCTTTTGGGTCGACCTGATATTTGCGCAAAATATCACGAATAATTGCGCGATCGGTTTTTCCAGCAATTTCGATATCGTGCAGGTCGTCTTTCGCCCCAAATCGGTTTCGCACGGTTATTTTGAGCGATTCGACCCCGGCCCCGCCGGTATTCACCAGCGTCCCGTCAATGTCAAAAAGCAGGAGGCGCTTTTTTGTCATTTCTTTGTCATGTCGAGCGCAGTCGAGACATCTCTGGTTATTTTCTGAAAATAGCTAGCGATTCCTTGACTTCGCTTGGAATGACAGAAAATGAATATTGCGCGCGTCCTAGTGGTCATCCCGAGCGATAGTCGAGGGATCCCGCCACGAATCTTTAAGGTAACTTCTACCAGGTCGCTCGACTTTTGCTCGGGATGACGAATAAGGAATACCGCGGCCGTATCGCACCATCGCCGACGGGCTTTTTGCACATTGGTCACGCAATGACATTCTGGCGGGCGCAGGAACGTGCCCGCGAAGCCGGCGGTAGGTTCGTTTTGCGGATCGAAGATTTGGATAGCGATCGCTGCCGCAGAGAATTTGCCGATGCGATCATCAATGATCTGCACTGGTTCGGGCTTGATTGGAACGAAGGCCCGGACATCGGCGGACCTTTCGTCCCTTATGTTCAAAGCCAGAGGCGTTCCCACTATCTAGAGTCCTGGGAAAAATTGTGGGGCAGCGGTTTTATCTACCCATGCAAATGCTCGCGTAAGGATGTGGCGCAAGCTTCGCTCGCCCCGCACGATGAAAATGAGGAACCGATTTATCCCGGCACCTGTCGTCCATCATACCTATCGCTCGCATCTACCGCTGATGTTGTAGCTGCCGCTGTCTCAGCGGCAGGCCAGGGAGATCTGTCGCCAGTGACGGCGGCAGCTACACAGTCGAAGGCTCCAGCTGGGACGCATTGGCGATTTCGTGTGCCTGATGGCGAGCGAATCGAGTTTGTCGATGAGCGCGTCGGAAGGCAATCGGCCGTGGCCGGTCGCGATTTCGGCGATTTTATTGTCTGGCGCCGCGACGATGTCCCGGCCTATCAGCTTGCGGTCGTGGTAGATGATGCTGCGATGCGAATCAGCGAAGTGGTGCGGGGTAAAGATTTGCTCGTCTCCAGCTTTCGGCAGCTGTTGCTTTATCGCGCGCTCAAGTTAACGCCGCCGAAATTTTTCCACACGCAATTAATAGTGGATGAATCAGGTAAACGGTTGGCGAAACGACATGCCTCTCTCAGTTTGCGCGCCTTAAGGGAAAGAGGCGCGGTACCGGGAGAATTGCGCTCTCGTTACTTGAGCAAATCATAGAGCGATCGCTCACCAATCCGGTCATCCCGGGCGATAGTCGAGGGATCCCGCAGAAGCTACCTTAAAGATCTCGCATCGGGATCCCTCGGCTAACGTTCGGGAGGAAGGAATTCTTCTATGGTGCGGGAGCGTGCATTGTCAGCACTGCGACGATTCCCGCCAGCAATGCTAGCAACGCGATTGCTGCCGCTATAAACAAAGCGGTCCTACCCGGATCGCGTTGTTTGCTCCGAGTCCGGAATGGTGAGGCATTGGCAAAATCTGCCGGACGGATGCTGGTTGTCGCCACCTTGGCGTCGACTTTTGCCGCGGCCGGCAGCGGCTGGGTGGCGCTCATTGGCATGTCACCTTCGAAACGTGCGTCGACTGCGCCAAAACGAATGCGGTCTCCGGAATGCAATGTGATCTCGCCAGTGGCGGATCCATTCACTCGTGTGCCGTTGGTCGAACCAAGATCGCGCAACCGATAAGCCTTTCCGGCGGCACGTAATTCCGCGTGTCGGCCCGAGACAGAAGGATCATCGATGTGAATCGCATTATCCGGGGCGCGGCCAATCGTGATCAGTTGTTCGACCAGTTCGTAGGTTACTCCGCTGACGATCAATTTCGGCATCGGTTCAATATTGTAGGGCAACCGTGCCGGTTGCCAAGGGTAAGGACCGCTAGGCGGGAGTAGTTGTTCCTACCGTTTGTAGGAGAGGCCGCTAAGGCGACGCTCCGCGGGGCCATCATTCTACGCGCGGTAAATTGACCGCTCCAGCGCGCACCCGCATACTGGCGCCTCATGGCTATCGAGCACACGCGCAATTTCTGCATCATCGCGCACATCGATCACGGAAAGACCACCTTATCGGATCGATTGCTCGAGCGCACCGGCACCATCCATGAGCGCGAGAAACAGGATCAGCTCCTCGATTCCATGGATCTGGAACGCGAACGGGGAATCACCATCAAAGCACACCCGGTAACGATGCAGTACACCGCGAAGTCGGGCGAAAAGTACCGGCTGAATCTGCTCGATACCCCCGGGCATGTCGATTTCGCCTACGAAGTTTCCCGTTCGCTCGCGGCCTGCGAAGGCGCGCTCTTGATTGTCGATGCCGCACAGGGAGTCGAAGCGCAAACGGTCGCGAACGTCCATCTCGCGCACAAGCAAGGTCTCACCATTGTGCCGGTGATTAACAAGATCGATTTGCCGAATGCCGACATCGCCTCAGTTGATCGGCAGCTGGAGGAAATTCTCGCCATTCCGGCAGAGGAAGCGATCCACGCCAGCGCCAAGATGGGCATCGGTATCGATGAAATTCTCGAAGCCATTGTCGCGCGTATTCCGCCGCCCCAAAAGCCGTTAGACGAAATCCTCCGTGCGCTGGTCTTCGATTCCGTCTTCGATGTTTATCGTGGCGTGGTCGGTTATGTGCGAGTCGTTTCCGGAAAAATGGAATCGTCCCAGGCGATCAAATTAATGCGCAATGACGCGCGTTACGAGATCAAGGAAGTAGGCGTGTTCACGCCCAAGATGTATCCACAACCGCGATTAAACGCCGGTGATGTCGGTTATTTCATCGCCAACATCAAATCCACCGCCGAATTGAAAATCGGCGATACCATTACCGACGCGCGCAATTCCGCGCGCGAGCCGTTGCCCGGTTTCCAGGAAATTCACCCGATGGTTTTCAGCGGAATTTATCCGATCAACACCGGCGACTTCGAGCATTTGAAAACCGCCATCGGCAAACTGCGATTGAACGATTCGGCTTTCATTTACACCCCGGAGAGTTCTGTTGCGCTCGGATTTGGGTTTCGCTGCGGTTTTCTCGGGCTCCTGCACATGGAAATTATTCAGGAACGATTGCGTCGCGAATACAACATGGACATCATCGCGACCAGTCCGAGCGTCGTTTACGAAATCGAAACGACGCGGGGCGAGACCGTGCTCATCGATAATCCCGCGCACCTGCCCGATCCGAGTCTGATCGAGGAAATTCGGGAACCGATTGTGAAAGCCTACGTACTTTGCCCGAACGAGAACATCGGGGACATCCTCCAGCTCATCCTGGAAAAGC
>QHPP01000237.1 GCA_003219125.1 Verrucomicrobiota bacterium | reverse complement strand
ATTATCTTTAAGCTTGCGCAGCAGGATCCCTCGACTTTCGCTCGGGATGACGGAGCGAATCACTGCGCCTTCAGTACTTCAATAAATGCTTCCTGCGGAATGTTGATGCGACCGATGCTTTTCATCCGCTTTTTTCCTTCCTTCTGTTTCTCCAGGAGTTTGCGCTTTCGTGTAATATCGCCGCCGTAACATTTTGCCGTCACGTTTTTGCGCAATGCC
>QHPP01000236.1 GCA_003219125.1 Verrucomicrobiota bacterium | reverse complement strand
TATTTCCTGGTCGGTCTGCCGATAGGCCTGCTAACTGCCTGGCTCGAAGTTCATCACGTCGAAGCGGCCGGGGTCTCCTTCGACCTCGAGTTTTACCAGCGTTGTATCGTCGCAGGCCGGGCCATCGTTTTCTACTTCTTCAAGCTGGTCTGGCCTAACGATCTCACTTTCATCTATCCGCGCTGGCAGGTTACCTCGCCCTGGCTATTACTTGTTCCCGCGTTTGTCGCGCTCTGCCTTTTTACCCTCTGGTTCCTGCGCAAGCGCATCGGCAAAGCACCTTTAGCGGCGGCTGCGTTTTTTGTCGTCACACTGGGACCAATCCTCGGTTTCTTTAACGGTTATGCCTTCCAATTCTCTTTCGTTGCCGACCACTGGCAGTATCTGTCGAGCCTGGGAGTGATCGCTTTGGCGAGTGCGTTTCCCAACCTTCTTTCCGGGGTGAGCCGCAATGTCCGAAGCGCGGCATTGGGCTTCATCCTCGTAGCGCTGGCCCTGCTGACCGCACGACAATCCTTTATTTATACGAGCAAGGATACGCTCTGGCGCGACACATTGCTCAAAAATCCGAACTGTTGGTTGGCGCACAACAATCTCGGGGTAGATCTAATAGAGCGCGGAGTTTTACGGGGAGCAGAAGAACACTATCGCGCGGCCGTTCGGCTCAATCCTCGCTATTACGAAGCGGAGAACAATCTCGGCGAAGCGTTACTCGCTCGGAACCAGGTCGAAGAAGCGGCGCGACACATCAACCGATCGATCGAGATAAATCCCACCTATGCTGCCTCGCATTGGAATCAGGCACTGGTCTTGGCTCGACAAGCTAGATCCGACGAGGCTTACGAGATTGTCGATCAGGGCTTGCAACAGCGGCCGATCTATCTCGCCGGGGTAAATGCATTCGCTTGGTTGCTTGCCACCTCGCCGGACGAACGGGTGCGCAAACCACGCGGCGCCGAAGAGCTGGCTCACAGATGCTGCGAGGCCACCAGATATGCTAATCCGCGCTTTCTCGACACCCTCGCCGCGGCCTACGCCAATCAAAATCAGTTCGGCCGGGCAGCAGAAACAGCATCACAAGCCATTGATCACGCTGCGCGGCTCGGCGAAACCACGCTCGCCTGCGAAATTACAAGGCGACTTGAGTTATACAAAACGGGCAAAGGCTATCTCGCCTTCCGGCGTTAAGCTATACGCTTAGCTCCGTCCCGCGGTGGCGTCATCTCTCTCTGCCGCAACCCGCAACCATTAATCCGGGGTTAGCTACATCCCTGGCTCGTGCCGCACTCGGTGCAGACGCCGCACGCGCCGGCACGGATCACTTTGTCACTCCCACAATGCGAGCAGACAATATCCATGAACATGTTGCCGAGCGCTTCTTTCACTCGCTCCGCATGAGTGTAGCCAGCGCTGACTACCTTCGGATTGCCTTCACTGGGCGAATGACTCGTGATCACGTCGATTAATTCTTTCTCAGCCGTGCGCGGCAATTCGGCGACGGGACGATTGATTGCCTTCTTTTCCATCTCCGCGATTTCTTTCAGCGGAAATTCTGATTGCGCGCGATTAGGCGAAGTCGCTTCCTTGTAACCTTTGATGAACTGACAACCGAGATAACGGAAAACATAATCGGTGATGCTGGTGGCATTGCGGATATCGGGATTCTTGGTGAAGCCGCTCGGTTCGAATCGCTGATAAGCAAACTTCTTGACCAAGCTTTCCAGCGGCACGCCGTACTGCAATGCAATCGATGTCAGCGTGCCGACGGTATCCATTAACCCGCCAATCGTGCTGCCTTCCTTCGACATCGTGATGAAGAGTTCCCCCGGCTGACCGTCTTCGTACAATCCCACTGTGATGTAACCTTCGTGGCCCGCGATCTCGAACCGATGCGTCAATGATATGCGCGTGTCCGGCATACGGTGACGAATCGGCTGATCCAGCCGGCTCCGTAACATCGCGATCTCTTCTTCCAGTTCGAGAATCCGTTTCTGCAATTCTTCCGGATCCGCGGTTACATCCATCGCGCCGTCGAACGCTCCCATGTCGCGCGTTTTTCTGGTGTTAAGCGGAGCGGAACGTTTCGAGCCATCGCGGTAAATGGCGATCGATTTCAACCCCAGCCGCCATCCTTCCACGTAAGTGTTCATGATGTCGTCAACGGTCGCGTTCTCCGGCATGTTCACCGTTTTCGAGATCGCACCACTGAGGAAAGGCTGCGCTGCCGCCATCATTCGCAGATGTGCCATGTAATGAAGGCTGCGCTGCCCGAGATGCGCGCGAAAGGCGCAATCAAAAATCGGGAGATGCTCTGCTCGCAACGGCGTCGGATAAAGCCGGCCCGCCTCCGCTCTGCCCGCCAGAACCGCACTGTGATCAGCGCTGGGCGTGGCGTCTTCGATCGTATCGAAAAGATCGACGTGCTCGATGATGCGCGCGATCTCTTCTTCGGCGTAACCGAGATGTTCCAGTGCCGGTCGAATCGTTTGATTAACGATTTTTAGCATTCCGCCACCGGCTAATAATTTGTATTTCACCAGCGCGATATCCGGCTCGATCCCGGTGGTATCGCAATCCATCAGAAAACTGATGGTGCCGGTGGGAGCGAGCACAGTTACCTGGGCATTACGATAACCGTGACGTTTGCCGAGATCGGCTGCGCGATCCCAGGCACGAGCAGCTTCCTTTTTCAGATAAGCAAATTCATCTGCATCCGGAATCTCCTCGACCGCGTCCCGATGCAGCTCGACCACTTCCAGCATCGACGCGACATTATCTTTTGCCGCCGGTTTGCTCACTCCGCTGCAATGCGCGTCACGATAACCCGGGAACGGTCCCATCGTTTTCGCTAGCAAGGCGCTTTGTTCGTAAGCTTCACCGGTCATGATCGCAGTGATCGCGCCACAAAGCGCGCGACCTTCCACGCTGTCATAGCCGTAACCATAGCTCATTACCAGCGAGCCGAGGTTGGCGTAACCGAGCCCGAGCGTGCGAAAGATATGCGAATTCTCCGCGATTTCTTTGACGGGGTAACTGGCGTTATCGACAATAATTTCCTGCGCGGTAATGAAGATGCGCACCGCCGCCTTGAAGCGTTCGACATCGAACATTCCATCCGCTTTTTTGAACTTCATCAAATTAAGTGAAGCCAGATTGCAGGCGGTGTTATCGAGGAAAAGGTACTCACTGCATGGATTAGTAGAATTTTGTCGGGCCGTTCCTTTGCAGGTATGCCACTTATGAATGGTAGAATCGAACTGCATCCCCGGATCGCCACAGATGTGAGTTCCTTCAGCGATTTTGCGGAGCAATGTCTGCGCATCTTTGCGTTCGCATGGCGAACCGTCACGCACCCGCCGGGTCCACCATTCCCGGTCTTCCAACGCCGCGTGCATGAAGTCGTCGCTCACCCGCACGCTCAAATTTTCATTTTGATACATGACCGAGCCATAGGCGTCGCCGTTGTAACTGCCGTCGTATCCCTGCTCGATCAACGCCCACGCTTTCTTCTCTTCCTTCTGCTTGGCGTCGATGAATTCCTCAATGTCCGGATGCCAGTCTTTCAGCGTGTTCATCTTGGCGGCGCGCCTGGTTTTGCCGCCGCTCTTCACCACGTTGGCGACCTGATCGTAAACTTTCAGGAACGAAAGTGGTCCGCTTGGTTTGCCGCCGCCGCTTAATTTCTCGCGCGTGCTGCGCAAGGTGGAAAGATCGCTTCCTGTGCCGCTCCCATATTTAAATAGCATCGCTTCGCTCGTCGCCAGCCGCATGATGTCTTCCATCGTGTCGTCCACCGATTGGATGAAACAGGCGCTCCCTTGCGGATACTCATATTGGGTCGCAGCGCGATCGGCTGTTCCCGTTTCGCGATTGTAAAAGTAATTGCCTTCGCCCGCGCCGTCGCCGATGCCGTATTGTTGATAAAGGCCGACGTTGAACCAGACCGGCGAATTGAATGCGCCATGTTGATTGAGACAAAGCCAGGTCAGTTCATCGTAAAAAAGATCCGCCGTCTGCGCATCGGCGAAATAGCCGTCGAGCAATCCCCAGTCTGCGATCGTGCGCGTGACCCGATGAATCAACTGCCGGACCGACGTTTCTCGCCCGCCCTTTTCCGGATCAGTTCCGTTGGCGATGTCGCCGTAAAAATATTTTGAGACCGCAATCTTCGTTGCTAGTTCGCTCCAGGTTGCCGGCACTTCGATGTTGTCCTGTTTAAAGATGACCTTGCCGCTGTCGTCAGTAATTTCAGCAGTGCGGCGTTCCCATTCCACCTCCTCGAAGGGTGCACATTTCGCATCGCAGAACGCGCGCTTGAAATGCAAGCCGGTCCGTTGCCCTCCGTTGCCCCGGCGCGTGCGCGCGCGTCCCCGGGGCTTGCGTCCTTTGTTGAATTGCGATGCGGAAATGCCGGGTTTCAACTGAATCATGGGAAGTGAGGATGGGTTGAAGATTGCGAATACATGCGAAAAATAGTGAACAGCCCGGGCAACAACTTGTGAACAGTAGCGAACAACAAGTTATTGCGGGAGCTAGCCCGCGGATATACAACATGCGGTAGAAATGTGCCCTTGCTCAAGTTTTTATTTGTAAATTTTTTCGGGCCTGCCGTGTAACCATTGCTAATCGCCTTAATTCCGCCGTTCGGGCATTCGCACCCAGATATTGCAAACCATCATCTCAGTTTGCTTTGCCCGCGCCGCGTTCGATAATGGCGCCGCAACTCCAGAGGAAGGGTGGCTGAGTCCGGTTTAAGGCACTCGACTCGAAATCGAGCGTGGGGTAACCCACCGTGGGTTCGAATCCCACCCCTTCCGCCACCGTTTTTTCGCACCATTCCAAATGCAAAAAGGAACCATCCATAGCTGGATGCTCGGGACGATTTCCAGGTGATCACAGCTGAGCGGCAGACGGTTGAGCCTGGCAAAGTAATCGTTACCGCATTGGCGGGCCTGTTTTTCCTGATCTGCACCTGGACGTCCTATGCCCGCTGGGCGAATTTCCAGTATCGGTCGTTCGACCTGGCCTACTATGTCCAGGCGATCTGGCAGCTGATTCATGGCCGTTTGGATGTGTCGGTCGAAAACG
>QHPP01000235.1 GCA_003219125.1 Verrucomicrobiota bacterium | reverse complement strand
CATGGCTTGTCTACGAAAGCCGGCGCGGTGTTGCTCGAGCAATGTCGCCAGCGCTGGCACGGGATGTGGATTTTACCGCCCCGCAAACTTGACGGCATAAAGCCGTCAAGTTCGCGGGGGCCGGTTTATGTTTCTGCGTTTCCATTCACGCATCATCGGGTCACGCTCCAGGTTTTTCGCAGCAAAGCAGGCCCGGCTGTATCCCGCCAACGCTGGTTTCCCATTCGCCACTTGAACAAAATTCCGATGCCCTCGCCCCATCGTCGTGCCATTCGCGCACTCCTTGCTTGATTGGACGATTGTCGTTTTTCTGCCAAACCATTCTCATGCCAGCAATTGAAACGCTGCCCGATGCGCACGGCCACTTCGGCGTTTACGGCGGCATGTTTGTGCCGGAAACGCTAATGACAGCATTGCACGCACTCGCTGCCGAATACGACCGGGCGAAAAACGATGCGCAGTTTCAAAATCAGCTCGCGCGATTGCTCCGCGATTTTGCTGGCCGGCCCACGCCTCTTTATTTTGCCGAGCGACTCACGAAAAAACTGGGCGGAGCGAAAATTTATTTAAAGCGCGAGGACTTGCTGCACACCGGCGCCCACAAAATCAACAATGCGCTTGGTCAGATCCTGCTCGCGCAACGAATGGGTAAAAACCGCATCATCGCTGAGACCGGCGCGGGTCAGCACGGCGTTGCCACCGCTACGGTGGCGGCGCGGTTCGGTTGCGAATGCGTAGTCTACATGGGCGCGGTGGACATAGAACGCCAGGCGCTCAACGTCGCGCGCATGAAGTTTCTGGGTGCGAAAGTTGTGACTGTCACCGCGGGGCAAGCCACCCTCAAGGAAGCAATCAGCGAAGCGATGCGCGATTGGGTCACGAATGTACGCAACACCCATTATATATTGGGCAGCGCCCTCGGCTCGCATCCCTATCCAATGATGGTGCGCGATTTTCAACGCGTCATCGGCGAGGAAACGCGGAAGCAAATTTTCGACCGCGAACAGCGCCTACCCGATTTGCTCGTCGCCTGCGTCGGTGGCGGCAGCAACGCCATTGGTTTATTCCATCCGTTTCTGAGCGATGCGAGCGTACGCATGCTTGGCGTCGAAGCCGGGGGCGAGGGAATTCAATCCGGCAAACACGCGGCGCGATTTCAAGGAGGAAGACTGGGTGTTCTTCAAGGAACAAAAACGTTTTTGCTCGCGAACGAGGATGGCCAGATTGAGCTGACCCACTCGATTTCTGCGGGGCTCGATTACGCCGCGATTGGTCCCGAACACAGTTATCTGCGCGAGATCGGTCGCGTGGAATATGATTTTGCGACCGACGACGAAGCGCTCGCTGGTTTCAAATTGTTATCGGAAGCAGAAGGCATCATTCCCGCGCTCGAAACCGCGCATGCCGTCGCGCACATTGCCAAAGTCGCGCCCAAAATGCCCGCCGACAAAATCATCGTGATGAATTGTTCCGGTCGCGGCGATAAAGATGTCGCGACCGCGGCGAAGCATCTACTGCTGAGCGAAGTCGAGGGATCCCGTTGAAATTACCTTTAGCCTTCGCGACGGGATCCCTCGACTGACCCTAGGGATGACGGGAAGGGCGGTGAGCGCTGTGTTGTGGCTCGACTTCGCCCGGAATGACGAGAAAATAAATTATGCGCAGCATGACTGGCTACGGCCGCGGCGAAGCCGATTGCGAGGGCGTAAAACTGAGCGTGGAACTGAGCACGGTAAATCGTAAACAGAGTGAGATTGCGATTAATCTCCCGCGCGATCTGACCGAACTTGAGGCGCGAATTCGTCAAGCGATTAACGCGCGCATTTCCCGCGGTCGCACCAACGTGCTGGTTGCACATCATGCCAGCGCGGATGGAACGCGGCGTCTCGCTCTCGATGTTGAGCTTGCGCGTTCTTATCATGACGCCATGCGCGCATTGCAAAAAAAACTGGGCGCACCCGGTCAAATCACTATCGATACGATTTTGCAGGCCCCTGGGGTCGTGCGACCTCCGGAAGAAGCAATTGAGGCCGAACGCGCCTGGCCCGCGGTCGAACGCGCCCTCAAATCCGCTCTCAACCATCTGATTAAAATGCGCGAGCGCGAAGGCAGACATCTGGCGAAAGATTTAATCCGCCGCTTAAAGGCCATTCGACAATTGCTGAAAGAAATTCGCGTGCTTCATCCAGCCGTTGTTAAAAAATTCCGGGCGGCCTTGACTGAACGAATTGAAAAAACCGGCTTGCCGATCAGCAAGGATGACGAGCGGCTGGCTAAGGAAATTTTCCTTTTTGCCGACCGCTCCGACATCTCGGAAGAACTGACGCGACTGGAAAGCCACCTCGCGCAATTTGCCCTTCACTTGCGAAAAGAAGAGCCGGTCGGGCGCGCGCTCGAATTCATCGTTCAGGAAATTTTTCGCGAGTTCAATACCCTGGGGGCGAAGGCGAATGACGCCGACATCGCGCAGCGAGTAGTGGCGTGCAAGGCGGAGTTGGAGAAAATTCGCGAGCAGGTGCAAAACCTTGAGTAACAAATTTTCGCGCTACGGAATTCTATTTGTTGTTTCCGCGCCATCGGGCGCCGGTAAGACGACATTGTGCGACGCCCTTCGCCAAACCCCCGATTTCGTTTATTCCGTTTCCTGCACCACCCGTCCGGCCCGCTCGGGGGAGATCGACGGAGAAGATTACCGCTTTCTTTCCAAAGATGATTTTCTTGCGCGAATGAAGACGGGCGAGTTTCTCGAGCACGCCAAGGTGCACGAGCATTACTACGGGACGCTACGACAACCTTTGGTCGATAATTTGAAAAAGGGCGTCGACGTTTTGATCGACATCGATACCCAAGGCGCGGCCGCCATTCGCAACTGCGGCGATCCTTTTGTGCGAGAGGCATTGACTGACGTTTTCATCATGCCGCCAAATCTCGAAGAATTGCGGCGCCGTCTAACGAAACGCGGCACCGAAACGGTGCAACAAATCGAGGCACGTTTGAAAACGGCCGCGCGCGAAATGAAGCTTTGGCGCGATTACCGTTACACCATTATCAGCAAATCGATGGAGGAAGATTTGCAGAAATTCCGCCAGATCATGGGAGCGGAACGCATCCTGAGCCGGCGGTTGATTTTGCAATGAACACATTCTGTCATCCCGAGCACAGTCGAGGGATCCCGTCGCGAAAACTTAAAGCTAACTTCCTCGGGATCCCTCGACTTCGCTCGGGATGACGGGATATTCCCTCCCGATCATGGCTCCAAAATCGAAAACCAGGAATCAAAAATCGATCGTGCTCGGGGTGACAGGCTCGATCGCCGCCTACAAATCGGCCGAGCTAGCCAGTTTGCTGGTGAAACAAAACCACAATGTCTTTGTGGTGATGACAAATGACGCAATCGAATTCATCACCCCGTTGACTTTACAAACGCTTTCGAAAAATCCGGTGATGACGAGTTTCTTCGACGAGAAAGAAAATTGGCGGCCTGGCCATATCGAGCTCGCGGATAACGCCGATTTGCTTTTAATTGCACCCGCGACTGCAAACGTCATTGCCGAACTCGCATACGGTCTGGCCAGCCATCCGCTAACCGCCATCGCACTGGCCACGCGCGCGCCGATTTTAATCGCGCCGGCGATGAACGGAAAAATGTGGGACAACGCCGTGACCCAGGAGAACGTGGAGAAATTAAAATCGCGCGGGGTGGAATTCATCGGTCCGGAAGCAGGCATGCTTGCCTGCGGTTACGAAGGCCTTGGCCGTCTTTGGAAAGTGGAGGACATCGCCTTTCGCGCCGAATTTCTCGTGCGTCGCCACGATCGATTGATCGCGTGAAGTTTGTCATCACGGCCGGACCGACGCGCGAGCCGATCGATCCGATTCGTTTCCTGAGCAATCGTTCTTCGGGAAAAATGGGATATGCCATCGCGGCGGCCGCGATCGAAGCGAATCACGAAGTCGTGCTCATTTCCGGGCCGGTAAATCCACCGCCGCCGGCCGGTGCGAAATTGGTCAGGGTGATCACGAGCGATGAAATGCATGAGGCAGTGCAGGCCGCGGTGCGTGATTGCGACGTGCTGGTGATGTGCGCCGCGGTCTCAGATTACAAACCGGCGCGCGTGGCCGAACAGAAAATCAAAAAACGCAATGAGAAATTTTCGCTCGAGCTCATTCCGGCCCGCGACATTTTGAAATCGCTTCCGCAATCGCGAAATTTTTTCGTGGTTGGTTTCGCCGCGGAAACAAATGACGTGGAAGAACACGCTCGCGCGAAACTTGCTACAAAGAATTGCGACATGATGGTGGCAAACGATTTGAGTGATCCCAATATCGGAATGGAAAGTGATGAAAATGCGGTCACGATTTTCTCGCGTGGCGGCGAAAGCGCAAAAATTTCGCGCGCTTCCAAGAAAACTGTTGCGCGCGAACTCGTGAAAATAATTTGCGCAAACGCGAAAAAAGTTTTGACAAAAAAATTCTGAGGATGAATGAACTCGTAAGTGAAGTTTCTCAAACTCTTCACAGACCCACCGCGATTGCGGATTGAAAGGGGGGAATAGTCGATGCCAGCAAAAAGAAAGAAAGCGGCCAAGAAAAAATCAGCGAAGAAAAAGAAGCACTAACGCATT
>QHPP01000234.1 GCA_003219125.1 Verrucomicrobiota bacterium | reverse complement strand
CCGCCCTATTTCTGGACGGAGATGTTCGATTTGCGACTCGATCTTGTCGGGGATTTCACTATCCAACCGACGCGAATGGACCTTACCGGAACGTACGCCAAGAAAAAATTTACCGCGCGTTATTATCAAGGTGACAGATTACGAGGCATTTTGATCTCATCGGGCACACTGAAGCAGATTGATTCCGCAAAAAGCGAACTGAAACGGGCCTTGGGCAAATAAATTGCTAGTAATTATAAACAGGGCTCGGGTTCGGCGCGCGATCTCGAAAGGTCGAGAAAATCGCGGCCACCTCCGAAAGGGTGTGGGCATGAAGCGGGCTAACTTTGAAAAAAATCCGCTCTATGCTGACTCTTGGCTCGTTCGCTTTCGCTTGCATTACGATTTTTGGTTGCATTTTGTGGGCGTGTTCGAAGGACACAGACCAGGACATAGACGCTTATGCTGCACCAGGACGACCTGAAGTGGATCGCCAAGACCTCCACTGAGCTCAATACCGTTTTGCAGCAAATTGCTCGCTATGCCGACTTACTGAAACGGCACAAGGGCGACGACTACATCGATCAGCTTAACCAGCAGGTAGAGATAGCGACGCAGTCGGCGCAAGCGCTGTTTAATCGCGTAACGTCCAAGATTCTCGAGAATACCAAAGCCCTGAGCCCCGGTGTAGCAGCGGCCGCGTCAGCCGCATCCCCGCCAGAGCTGGTCGGTGAAGCCCAGGAATCGACCGGAGCGACCGCCTCAGGGATTCCATCGGAAATCGCCGTCCTGAATCCTGATGGACCGCGCGAATTGATCTTGATCATCGACGATGAACCGGAAATTGCGGAATTTGCCTCCACGATTCTCGCGGAAGAAGGCTATAAAGTGATCGTCGCCAAAGACGGTTTCGAGGCGCTGAAAATCTTCCAGCAAATCCATCGTCAGATTGGCCTAATCATCCTGGATTTCTTCCTGCCGGTGATGGATGGGGACGCTGTGTTCGAGGAATTGAAGGCGCTCAACCCGAGTGTGAACGTCGTATTGAGTAGCGGATTTGCCGAGCAAAACAAGATCGGCGCCATGCTGGCGCAGGGGCTTCGCGGATTCATTCCCAAGCCATATACTCCCGAGAAGCTGCTCGAACAGGTCCGCTCGGCCCTCGACGCGTCGCGTCGCCCAATCCGCTAGCGCTCGAAATTCGACCAGTCCTCTTAAGGGCGCCCCGGAAACGACCGGGCCCATGGCATCAATTTAGCTGTTCAAGCCTTGGAACCGCATGGCTCGCATCGACGCTTTTTTTAAATTGATGTCGGAACAAAAGGCGTCCGACCTGCACCTTTCTACCAATAATCCGCCGATGCTGCGCATCAACGGCGACCTTATCCGGGTGGATTACCCCGCGCTCAAGGACGAGGAACTTAAAACCATGGTTTATGAGATCGCGCCGGAGGCAAAGATCAAACTTTTCGAAGAGAATCTCGATATTGACTTTGGCTACGAAGTGCCGGGCGTCGCCCGTTATCGCGCCAATTTCTTTCAGCAAAAATACGGGATATCCGCGGTCTTTCGTTTAATTCCATCGCAGGTGTTGACGGTTGACGATCTGGGATTGCCGCCGGTGCTGAAAAAGTTCCCGCTTCTGAAAAAAGGTCTTATTCTGGTTACCGGTCCCACCGGTTCGGGAAAATCGACCACTCTTGCCGCCATGATGGATTTCGCCAATCTCCAGCGGCACGACCACATCATCACGGTGGAGGATCCGATTGAATTTGTGCATCGCAGCCAAAATTGTCTCGTGCAACACCGTGAGGTCGGCGTTCATACTCGCTCTTTTGCTAACGCCCTCCGCGGAGCATTGCGTGAAGACCCCGACATTTTGCTCGTCGGCGAATTGCGCGATTTGGAGACGATTGAATTGGCCCTGACCGCGGCCGCAACTGGTCACCTCGTTTTCGGAACCCTCCACACCTCAAGCGCCTCCAAAGCCGTCGATCGTATCATTGACGTTTTCCCGACAAATCAGCAGAATCAGATTCGGGCTACTCTCGCGGAATCGCTCAAAGGGGTCATCGCGCAAAATCTTTTCAAGCGGATCGACAAACCTGGCCGGGTCGCCGCCCTTGAAATTCTGGTGGTCGACATGGCAATTGCCAACCTCGTCCGCGAGGCTAAGACGCACCAGATCCCGGGCATGATTCAAGTCGGGAAGAAGAAGGGCAACCAACCGCTGGACGACGCCATCATCGATCATCTTCGTCATGCCCGCATTTCGCCGGAGGAAGCGTACGACAAGGCGATTGATAAGAAAAAATTCCGGCAATTCCTCAAGAACCCGCCGGAAGACTGGACGGAGGAATAATGCGACTACCCGACCTTGATAAGATTCTTTCGGCGATGCTGCATACACATCCCGGCATCTCGGATTTGAACTTTTCGGTCGGGCACCCACTGCAAGTGGAGTCTTTTGGCGAGCTAAAGCCCGCCGTGATCGATCCCCCGATCGACATCCTCACGCCGTTTCAGACGGAACGAATCGCACTTGCCTTGATGCAGGGCGATCGGCGACTGATGTATGATTATTTAAGCGGCGGCTCCTGCGATCTTAGTTATTCGTTGAGCGATGAGGCACGCTTTCGCGTGAATATTTTCCGGCAACGCGGAAATTTTGCGATCGTTCTGCGTCGGCTCGAAGCCACCGTTCCCACCTTGGAAACACTTCACCTCCCCGGCATTTTCAGGGAGATCGCGAAGGAAAAAACCGGACTTGTACTCGTCACCGGTGCGACCGGCAGCGGTAAAACCACCACTTTGGCGGCGATGCTCAATGAAATTAACGAGACGAAGGCGGTGCACATCGTGACGCTGGAAGATCCGATTGAGTTCGTTCATCCATGTCTTAAGGGAACATTCAATCAGCGCGAGCTGGGCCAGGATTTTAACACCTACGCTAACGGCCTACGGGCGGCGTTGCGGCAAGCGCCGAAAGTCATTCTCGTGGGCGAAATGCGCGATCGTGCCACGGTCGAAATCGCGTTGATGGCGGCAGAGACTGGCCATCTTGTTCTGAGCACGCTCCATACAGTCGATGCCGGCCAATCGATCAATCGTATTCTCGGCATGTTCACCCTCGGCGAAGAGCAACAACTGCGCGTCCGCCTGTCCGATGTCCTACGCTACGTCGTCAGCCAGCGTCTGGCGCCGAAAGTGGGCGGTGGTCGTCAATTGCTCATGGAAATCATGGGAAACAATTTGCGAACCAAGGAAGCAGTCGCCCTCGGGGAGACCGAGCATCGCAATTTCTATGAAATCATTGAAGCCAGTTCACAATTGGGCTGGATGACTTTCGATCAATGCATTCTTAATGCCTTCCAAAACGATTCCATCAGCGGAGAAACCGCGGGTCTTTATGCCTCGCGCAAAGGCACGGTTGCCCGCGGGATCGATCTCATTCAAAAAACGCGCGGCGCGAAAAGCGAACTCGAATCCGGTCTGCGCATGGACATCCCGACCAACGCTTTCGTCTAGGCCATGGAAAAGGACGACTTACAATTATTTGAAGCCGGCGAGAGCACCGCGCTCGTCTGCCTTGATCACGAGCAATATCAGAAAGTGATAGTGCCGCAGTTGGCCGATCTGAAGTACAAGGTGCACGTGGGCCTTTACGAAGACGATATCCTGCTCAAGCTCCGCACTTATTCGTACGATGTCATTGTCGTTTACGAAAACTTTAAGGGCTCAACTCTCGCGACCAATCCAGTTCTTCAAAGACTCGTTGTCGAATCCGCTGGCCAACGGCGCGAGCAATTCGTTGTTTTGCTCAGCCATACCTTTCCGACCAACGATTCCCTGGCTGCGTTTGTTCACAGCGTCGATCGAATTGTTAATATCGCCGACTTGGAGAACTTCAAAGCTGTTCTCCGCCGAGGGGTGACCGAACATCGCGAGATGTATCATTTTTTCCAATCGACGTTGAAGACGGTCCAGACGATGTAATCTTGTCGCAGGATTTGCCGGCGATCGCTGCGCCGAGGCAGTTCAAAGCCGCGGAACGCCGGCAGTTGCAAGAGATGATCGAGAAATCATTCGCGCTCGATCCGGGTTGGAACGCGGCGCTGCACATGATTGACGCGCAGGTAAAAAGCTCAATCGCCGCTGCGTTCAATTCCGAATCTGCCTCCTGGCTGGCACTTCAACACGCGCGCCCGCATCGTCGGCGGTACTCTGCTCATGAACGATCCTGATGCATCGACGCAACTTGTTCCCGGGCCTCTGCATCCTGGTGGAATATCGAAACCGCGGTCTTGGCACCTTTTTGCTCTGTTCCGCCTTGCGCCATTTGCGAGACGCCGGGATGACCCGCGCTTGTGCCAGAACCCGAGAGAGCTCGCCAGCTGCGCGCTTTTGTACCCGAAATTCGGCGGCCAATCCTCGTTAATTGAGCCGCTTTTGGCAGCCTGGCCAAAATTTGCCCACTAAACAGGTCAAAGGATGCCAAAATTTAACGACAAAATAAGAGCCTGCAAAAGCTCACCTCCCGGCTCAATGTCGATTTCTGTTGATCGCGGTTTAACTCGGCGGCGCGGCTCGATGGAGTCTCGCCCCGCCAAAGCGTCCTCGCCAAGATTTCATTTGGTAGGACGACTCTCTGCGGAGCCGCGAATAAGCGCACCGTCTCCAAATCAACGCGCTTTTTTTCCTCTGGTTCCCGAATTGAGTTTGAGAACCAGAGAATAAATCTCGGTTTCCCTGGCGTGCCGCAATAACGGCGGGACGATAGCTTGAATCAACTCCACTACTCCAACGCTCCATCACTCCAATACCTTAATATTCCGGCGGCGAATAGGTATTGAACGTAACCGCGTCGGCTCTGCTTCGGTTACTGAATTTGTGTCGCGTCCCAGCCGGAATCACAATGACATCGCCTTCTCGTAACATGACTGTTTTATCCGCAATCTCACCCACCACTTCCCCCTTCAAGACTAGCAAAACCTGATCGCTCTTCTTGTGACCTTCCGCTTCGCTGCCGGATGATTTGCCCGGTTTCAATGTCATCATAGCCGTCTGCGTTCGCTTTGTTGTTTGCAGCACTTCAAACCAATCGCTCGCTTCGCGAATATTTTTTACGTTCATCGATCA
>QHPP01000233.1 GCA_003219125.1 Verrucomicrobiota bacterium | reverse complement strand
TAGCTGCGATAGCGGGAAATGACTCCCCCACCCCTGGATTTTTTCGATTCGTTTTGCATCCGTCGACAGCGTAACTTGCCAAAATGCATTGCAAAAAGCACGTGCTCGTTTTCGTTTAAAATTGGTCTATGCCTGAACTGACGAGGGAAGAGAAACTGCGGCTCTTAACCATTCTGCTCGAGAGCAGGCATGGCGATCTGCGCGAGCAAAATCTTAATCGCCAGGGCAAAGGCCACTTTCACGTTTCGGGGATGGGGCACGAAGCGCTCGCCGCCATTTCCATCCAAATGCAAGAAGATGATTACATTGTCCCCTTCTATCGCGATCGCGCATTAGTGCTCGGCCGTGGAGTCAGCTCGCGGCAGCTGGCCATTGAGTATTTCGCGAAGGCCAAAGGTGAAAGCCACGGGCGGCAAATGCCGTCGCATTACAGTTGCGCCGAAAAACACATCTGGAGTGTGCCGACCCCAACTGGTTCACAGCTTCTGCCGGCATGCGGGATCGCGTGGGGAATCAAACTCGACGGCAAAAACGCCGTTGTGGTCGCGACCGTTGGCGATGCCGCCACCCGGCAAGGCGATTTCTACGAAGCCATTTGTTTCGCGAAGGAAAAGAAATTGCCGCTCTTGTTTGTCGTCGAGGACAACGGTTACGGTATCAGTAGTCCCACTCGCAAAATCAATCCGCGCGCGCTTGATGTGGTACAGCCGAATGATTGGCGCGAACTCGACGGCGCCAACGTTGGGGAAATGTATCAACAGACGGCGAAAGCTCTCGCGCATATTCGCGCCGGAAAAGGACCGGTTTTTTTCTGGGCGATGATGGAACGGCTATCCAGTCACACCAGCTCCGACGACCAAAAGCTTTATCGCAGCGCGGAAGAGCTGAAAAGATGTGAGGAATGCGATCCGCTAAAAAAATGGAAGGAACAGTTGATTGCGGAAAGGCTGATCAGCGAATCCGATTACGCCGATCTCGATAATGAAATCAAAGAACGGATTCGCCGTGAATTTTCCGATGCGGAAAAAGAGCAGGACCCGTCAGCCGATGAGCTCTTCCTCGAAGTCACGGGAAAATTCCCAGAATTAAGCGAAGATGTTTTGCCCCCGGGAAAATATCGGATTGGCGATACCATTAACAAAACGTTGCGGCTCGGTCTCCAGCGCGACAAACGTCGCATCATTTTTGGGGAAGACATTGAAGACCCAAAAGGGGGCGTCTTTCGGCTGACCCAAAAACTTTCGACTGAATTCCCAGAACAGGTTTTCAATTCGCCGCTGGCGGAATCGACCATTCTTGGTGTCGCCTGCGGCCTTGGTTCTTACGGCAAACGCCCAGTTTTCGAATTGCAGTTCATCGACTTCATCGGGCCTGGTTGGAACCAGCTGGTGACCAACATCTGCTGTCTGCGCTGGCGTTCATTTGGTCAGTGGAAATGCCCGATGGTGATTTATGCGCCTTACGGTGCGTATCTGCCGGGCGGAAGTTTATGGCACAGCCAGGCAAACGAAGCGGCGCTAGCACATTATCCGGGACTTTCGGTGGTCGTTCCGTCGACGCCGGAAGACGCGGCGGGACTGTTGTGGACCGCAATGCACTGCGAGGATCCGGTCCTTTTTTTGATTCCAAAACACATGTTCTGGGCGGAACGCGAAAGCGCGGAGCCGATTCGCGCGATTCCACTCGGGAAAGCACGCAAACGCCAGGCTGGATCGGACGTGACGCTAATTGCGTGGGGCAACACGGTGGAGAAGGCCCTCGAAGCAATTCAACAAATCGAAAATGAAGCAGGCATCGAACTGATTGATCTCCGTTCGATTTCCCCATGGGACCGCGAGACGATTGAAGAATCGGTGCGAAAAACCGGACGAGTTGTGGTCGTTCAGGAAGACACGGAAAATTGTAGCGTTGGGCAGATGATCATCACGTATCTGACATCGCAGACCGATCTTTGGAGCAAGATGATTAGTCCTCCGATTCTCGTTAGCAAAGGCAACGTCATGATTGGTTACAATCCGATCTACGAATACGCAGCGTTGCCGGATGTCGAACGTATTGTCGCTGCAATTCGCAAATCGGTTTCGACGAAACAGCAGCGCACTGTAGCGGCAGCCGTGTCGGCTGCAGAAGCGGACGAGAGCGGGCGACACGCCCGCCGCTACGGCGGCCAAGAGCCGCAGCTGCGGCCGGCGACCGCGGCTACAAATACGCAGAGCATCACCGTGCCGATCATGGGCGAAGGAATTCGTTCGGCCAAAGTTGTGGCGTTGCTGAAGAAGCCGGGAGATCCCATCGAATTGGATGACGCGCTTTGCGAAGTCGAGACTGACAAAGCGGTTTATCCGATTGAATCCTCATTCGCTGGAACAATGGGCGAATGGAAAGTCGAAGTCGGCGCCGCAGTCGAGATCGGTCAGGAACTCGGAACCATTTTGGCGGAGGGGACAGAACCGGAAAAAGAAAAGCGGACGGCCGTCCCCACCCGCGGAAAGGATGTAGCTGCCGCCGTCTCAGGCGGCAGATCCGGGACATCTGCGCGTGATGACACGCGCAGCTACACAATCGAGCCTGCGCTTTCCCCCACTATCACTCGTAAACTCAGCCGTGTTATTCCCGCCAATCTGCAAATCGACGCGCGCTGGGATGCGATTCGCAAAGCGCGTGACGCGGCGAAAAAGAAAAACGACCGGAACGCGCCATCGCCATCGGTCATGATCGCGTGGGCGGTTGTGCGTGCGATGGAAAAACATGCGCCATTTCGTCGTTTGATTTTGGAAGATGAAACAATTGTCGAAAACAAAAATTTCGACCTCGGTATTGCGGTAGCGATTGAGGGCGATCGCCTTGCCACCGCTGTCATCACGGAAGCGAACCGAAAAAGTTGGGATGAATTCGCCGAGATTTATCGCAAAACTGTTGATGAAACTCGCAGCGGTCGCGTTGACGCAATGAATGCGCCCGTTGTCATCAGCAGTCTCGGCGCCTTTGGCGTGCGGGCGGCGGCACCCATCGTCGTGCCACCTTCAGTCGGGACGCTGTTCATCGGCTCAGCCCATCGTGAAATGTTGCGCAACGGAAAGAAAAACGAAACGGCGGAGGTGATTACGCTTTCCCTCACCTTCGATCATCGGGTGGTGAACGGTGCTGGTGCTGCCAATTTCGCGCACGAAATCAAAGAGCAAATCGAGCAGTTCATGATTCCGGCGGAAGAAACGCGCGCCACCAAGTCGTAGCGGAGTTCTATTCACAATTCGAGAAAAGATTGTTTTTGTGCTGCTTCCCCTTCCCTTACACCGTCCAATTTGGCTTGCGCTTCTCGTTGAAGGCGCCAATGCCTTCGCGCGCTTCGGCCGATCCACGCGCTTGCATATGATGCTTCAACGCTCGCTCGAGATCGTCTTTCACTGAAGTTGACCAGAGCTCTTCAATCAGGCGTTTCGTTTGCACGACCGCATTCGGCGCGCCTTGCAAAACAGAATCAGCGAACTTCAGCGCTTCATTCATTACCTCATCCGCAGGCACGACACGATTTACCAAACCCATCTCGAGAGCGCGTTTTGCATCGATTAGCTCCGCACCCAACAACAACTCGCGTATGTCGCGTTCGCGCAATTGCCGCCGCAAAAATGTCATGACCAATCCGGCGACGAGACCGCGCCGCGTTTCCGGATAACCGATCTTCGTTTGTTCTGCAGCCACAACGTAGTCACAGGCCGACATGATGCCGGCCCCCCCGGCAACGGCGGCTCCATGGACAGCGGCAATGGTAACTGGACGCGCCTCGCTCAGCGCGCCAAGTACGCGCGCCACCAAATCTGCGGTCGCGTGCGCTTTGGTTTGATCCTGCGCTTCCTTCAAGTCCAACCCGGTGCAAAATGCCGCTCCGGCGCCACGCAAAATAAGGATGCGCTCGCGTGTCTCGTCCGACGCAAGTTTGATCGTCGCTTTCAATTCGCTCAATAACTCGATCGACAATGCGTTGCGACGCTCGGGTCGGTTCAGAGTTATGATGGTGATCTGCGGTGTTTTCTTTTCAATCAGAACGACGGACATAAAGATAATCGTGAATATGCTAATTGCGTGCGCTAAAGGTCGCGCTTTTGAGTTAGCTTTCCATCATGGAATCCGTCAAGCTCATCGAATGTCCGCGTGACGCCTGGCAGGGAGTCAGGCTTCAAATCCCGACGGAGCGAAAGGTCGAATACCTGCGCGGACTAGTCGCAGCAGGTTTCCGACACATTGACGCGGTGAGCTTCGTTTCACCGAAGGCTGTTCCGCAGATGGCCGACAGCGAAGAGGTACTCGCGCAACTTGGCCCGCGCAACGATGTTGAGATCATTGGAATCGTCGTTAACGAAAAAGGCGCCGAGCGCGCCATCGCAACCGAAGCGGTGACTACACTCGGTTATCCCTGTTCGGTATCGGAAACTTTCCTTCGTAGAAATCAGAACCAATCGCAGCAGGAGAATCAGGCGGTGCTGGAGAAGATTAAGACCCGGGCAGACGACGCAGGACTGGCAATGGTCG
>QHPP01000283.1 GCA_003219125.1 Verrucomicrobiota bacterium | reverse complement strand
CGTTTCCATTGACGCGAATTGCCGGATTATGTTTGGCGCATGCGTTGTAGCGGAAGGTGGCTCGATCAAAATTGGCACACACTGCATCATCTTTGAGAACGCGGTGATCAGGAGCACATCGCGTCATTCCACATGGATTGGAGATCACTGCCTAATCGGCCCAAATGCGCACACCGTGGGTTGTACTTTGAAAGACGAAGTGTTCATCGCAACGGGGGGAGCAGTTTTTCACGGTGCCATTTTAGAGGCGCGCAGCGAGGTAAGAGTTAACGGTGTCGTCCACTTAAAGACACGGTTGCCTGAAGAAGCCGCTCTCCCAATTGGCTGGGTCGCCGTGGGCGATCCCGCATCCATTCTCCCGTCGGATCAACACGACGCGATTTGGAAAATTCAAGAACCACTCAATTTTCCATTTATCGTTTATGGATACGACCGGGCTGAGGCAAATATGATAAAAATTACCGAACGAATGTCCAAGTTTTTGAGCAGTCACGCGGATGACCAAGAGGCCTAACCGCTATGTAAGATGTTAAGTGTGGCAGGGGTGGGTTGGTGAGTAGTGCGTCTTTTCCACCATTGGCTTACCGGCTCGATCCCGTAGTTGACCATTAAACTGCGACCCTGCGCTTCCAATACTTTGCGCGTTTTAACCAGTTGCTCGCGTTGCCGATGGATGGCCCGCTTTTGTTCCTCTGCTTCCGAAGGCACCCGCACCAAGGCCAGCGCCTCTCGGTTGCCTTGGACAAAGCGGTCCAACTTCAAACAGAGCGCTTTGGCATCCAGCCCATCGGTCTTCACTCGTTTGTTGCGCTCATCGAGCTTTTGTGGACAGACCACGTAACAGCAGATCCCCAGGAGCGCTTAGTTGCCGCTGCAATCCAAACCCAAACCCGCACGCTTCATAAACGGCGTGGATTTCTCCTCCTCCCTGGCTCTTGAGCTTGGCCAGCCAATGCACAAAGGCTTCCTTTCTGAAGCGCTGCGCCGGCTTCGGATTAGTCCCACCTTCTTGTTTGACCACCACGTAATAATCCTGGTGCAGATCGATTCCCAGCTTGATCGCTCCAGTGCTCCGATTAAACTCGGAGCGGGTTACCTCAAGTGAGGACAACTCAGTGTTTAAATGACACTTATTCATAAGGTGCGGGTGAGATTACCAACTTGCCCGCACTCTTTACATGTCATCTAGGCGTTGCAGCCGACGCCTAGCCGGCTTGTTTCTTTCCCTTCGCATGATTAAATATCTGATGGCGAAGGGAGGTCGAGGCGATTCGTGCTTGTAAAAATCGGATAAAATAGCGAAGATTGGTTAGTTTCCATAGCATTGTGTTTCCCTTCAGAAATAGCTCAGTATTCCTGGGCCGCCGTTGCAGACGGCGATGGCTATTCAGCCTGATTACGGTTGGCCTTATATCGGCCATACTGGCGGCGGCAGCGCCGGTGCCGCAGAGCGTCGCACCGGTACGTTTGGCATGGCCGCCCAGTGTTGGGCATCATCAAGCACCGGCCCGCTCAGCCGGGGAAGAAGAAGAGCCAGCCAGACAGCAAGCGGCCGAGGCGGACGAATCTGACTTGGCCGAGCCAGTAATGACGCCGACTCGCAGTAGTTTTCTGGCGAAATGGAAAAAGGTTAGCGGCGCGAGTGGATATCGCATCGATGTTTCGACAAGCCCATCATTTGACAGCTACGTGGCCGGTTATCGTGACCTGGATGTGGGTGATGTAACAAGTCGGATCATAGGCGGGCTTATGCCTGGTATCAGGTACTACTACCGTGTGCGGCCCTATGATGCTGCTGGAACAGGTAGCAACTCGGAGACGATGTTGGCTGCGACAGCCAATACCAGTTCAGGTTTGGTCATCAATCCTACTTTCGATAGTTCGATCACGAGTAACCCGAGATCGAACGCGATCCAGGCCACGATCATTTCGACGATCCAGTTGTATCAGTCGCTCTTCAGCGATCCGATCACCGTCTCGATTCTTTTCCGCTTCTCAAGCACATCTCCCCGCGGCGATCCGCTAGGGAATATGGTCGGGGAGAGTTTTTACACAGTTTATCCGGTCGATTGGAATAGTTACATCAACAGTCTGAAAGCCGATGCGACAACTCAGAATGACATCAGCGCCAACGCCACTCTTCCTTCCACCGCCTTATCGACCAATATAATCACTTCTAGCGCTAACGGACGAGCAATCGGTCTAGACACGCCTCCATCAATGTTTGCCAATGGAACGGTCAGTCCCGGTGGGCCCTATGATGGGATCGTGACGCTGAATTCGAACCAGCCACTGCAGTTCGCGCGGCCAATCGCATCGAGCAACTATGATGCTCGCAGATTTACCGAGCATGAGATCGATGAGGTACTCGGTCTTGGCTCTCACCTGGATCGGTCCGGCAGCGACCTGAGGCCGCAGGATCTGTTCAACTGGTCGAACGCGGGTGTTCGCAACACCAGCTCGAGCGGCACCCGCTACTTTTCGATCGACCGCGGCACGCACAATATCGTCAGCTTCAATCAGGACTCGAGCGGTGATTTCGGCGACTGGTTCAGTCAGTCTTGTCCGCAGTCGTTCTCGTACGTGCAGAATGCTTTCACCTGCAAGGGACAGACTTCGGATATTAGCATGTCATCGCCCGAAGGAGTGAACCTCGATGTAATCGGCTACACCTTAATTCTCCCTAGTGGCCTTCTTCAGAGCATCTCGACGCGACTCCAGGTCGGTATCGGCGGCCATGTCCTCATCGGCGGGTTTGTTATCGGCGGTAGTGGAGGCAAGCAAGTGGTGTTGCGCGCTCTCGGTCCAACTCTGGCGCAATTTGGTGTGAGCAACGTGATGCAGAATCCCACGCTTGAACTACGCAACTCGAGTGGGACGCTCCTTGCCTATAATGATGATTGGCAGCAGGCGTCCAATGCACAATCGATTCCGGCAAATCTGCGGCCACCTAATAGCCTCGAGTCGGCCATTTTAACAACTCTCAATCCCGGCGCCTACACCGCGATCCTTCGTGGGTTCAATAACGGCACCGGGAATGCGCTGGTGGAAGTGTATGACATCGCGACCGGTACCAGTGCGCACCTGAGCAGTATTTCCACGCGCGGCTTCGTCCAAGCCGACCCAGACGTGATGATCGCCGGATTAGTTGTGCAGTCGAACAATAAGAAGGTGATCGTGCGCGTGCTTGGGCCTACGCTGGCGAATTTCGGGATTGCCGATCCACTTGCCGATCCAACTTTGGAGGTTCGCAATGGAAACGGGACGTTGATTGGATTTAACGATAACTGGCGAAGCACGCAGGAAGCCGAGATAGCGGCGAGTGGTTACGCGCCGCCAAATGATACGGAGCCGGCCATTCTCCGCACCGTAGCGCCGGGCAACTACACGGCGATTGTGCGGGGAATACACAGCACGATAGGCGTGGCGTTGGTAGAGATCTATACGCTCAACTAGGTATTCCGCTCATTTTCTCCCTCTATTTTGCAGGTGCGGTAGCGCTCACACGGTTCTTCTTATCACCCCGGCTGACGGGAAGGTCTGCTAGCCTAGCGTGAGATCGGTTGGATTGAGCAGTTTCGGCTTGATGTAAAACTTAGCATCGTCCGGCGGCAAACCGGCCAATCCACCTGTAATCGGTGGGCACGATGCCCACGGTTCCACAGCCTCTCCGTAGCGAGTCTGTCCGATGGCGGACAGGATGGCTGTGATACGATTGCGCCTACATCCGGAATCGTTCGCCTAGATAGAGTTGACGGCTGATTGGGTCGTTGATGAGGAAATCCTTGGAGCCTTCGCTTTCGACCCGGCCTTCGTAGATCAAGTAGGCGCGATCGACGATCGATAAGGTCTCGCGCACGTTGTGGTCGGTGATGAGGATGGCAAGACCGGATTTGCGCAGGTTCACCACAATTTGTTGCACGTCGTAGACCGCGATCGGGTCCACCCCGCTGAATGGTTCGTCGAGCATGAGCAAACTCGGGCTAGTCACTAGCGAACGCGCAATGGTGAGCCGCCGTTTTTCCCCGCCGCTCAAAGTCAATGCCGTGTTCTTCGCGATTTTCTCGATTCCAAATTGATGCAGCAAATGATCGCAACGCTGCCGCCGCTCGTGTTTGCTCATGGGCAAGGTTTCCAAAATCGCCAGGATGTTTTGTTCCACCGTCATTTTGCGAAAAATTGATTCTTCCTGTGGCAAGTAGCCCATGCCCAATCGCGCCCGCTTGAACATCGGGAAAGTGGTCACGTCTTGATCGCGAAAAATGACGCTCCCACTGTTTGGGCGGACGAGGCCGACGATCATATAAAACGTCGTTGTCTTGCCCGCACCATTCGGCCCGAGCAGGCCAACGATTTCGCCGGCTTTGACGTTAACGTTGATTCCATTCACCACGGCGCGGCCGCCATAAATTTTCACCAGCTCGCGTGTGGCCAAAACATCCGGCGGAACGGTTGTTTTTGCACTGATCGGTGAAGGTGCAGCAGTTGCGCTAATCATGGTTTCGGCGACGGCGTCGGCGATCCCGCTTTTTCTTCCTTTGGTTCCTGGCGTATTTCGGTCCGACTCGGGCCATGGGTATTGAGATGTCCGTCCTGATTGATAACCATGACCGTCTCGGCGCTGGTCGCAATGTGCAAGTTCAGTCCCTGCTGGACTTTGGGCATGCCGGTCAGCTCGACGCTGCCATCGGTTGCAGTATAAACAGCATGCTCGGAGCGGCCGACGGCGTGCGTCGGCGGACCGCCGTTGGGATCTGGCCGATCACGCACCAAGCCGACGTTTCCCTCCGCGATGGCTTTCTCCAGTCCCTGCTCTTCACCTTTGTGCAAATAAACGGTTAGCTTGTCTGATTGCAGATTGAATCGCGGATCGAACACTTTCACGTGTCCGGTAAAAACACCAACGTTCTTACCCGAATCGAACGATGCTTCGTCCGCATAAATTTCGGTCGTGATCGGACCTTCGTTTTTCGGTTCGGTCCCGAGAGGATTTTTGCCAGTATCGTCGGTTTTCTTTTTCGGCGAACTCGCTGTTTTGGAAGTTTGTGCGGCCGTGGTAACGACCTCGGTTTGGGCAGCCGCCGTAATTGCCAGCGCCAGGATTGCGAACGCGATCACCTTCATGGCGATTCTTGCGGCCCCAGTGTGGATTGATCGGTGATCACCACTTTCACGTTG
>QHPP01000282.1 GCA_003219125.1 Verrucomicrobiota bacterium | reverse complement strand
GGGAGGCGGCGACGCGAGCGTGCCGGGAACCAGACCGTGCGCAGAAACATTTGCGACTATCAGAAGACTAGCAGCCAGAGCAACGGCAAAAGTCTTTTCAATTGTGCCGGCTTCGCAGATCGGGCTCGTCTTCACCAAAGGTCCGTTCGTTTAGTTCGCGTGAGTCTGGGTAATCAAACCGAGCGAGAGCAAGCTAAATCGAGGCTAACGAGACTTAATCGAGGCACCTCACCGCTGCCCAACTGCCGGAGATTCAGTCGAGTTTAATTGGCTCAACTGCCTTCGCGACAATTTTTTCGAAACGCGGATCGTTGCGCAGATCATCCCAGATTGGATTTAGTTTCAGATCGCCGGCGGTGGGACTTCCGGCAAGATTTGTAATCTGCCAAAGTTGATCGAGAGCCGCGTCGCGTTCTCCCGACCACATGTAAACGACGGCCAGCAAGGTAGCAATTTCGGAAGCCACTCTGGCATCTCGAGTCATGGGCCAAAGTTCCACCGTATGTCGCCCTTCCTGAATCGCATCTTCCTTGCGGCCAAGAGCAGCATCGATCTCAGCGATATAGGCGCGTGCCTTGCCCTCCCATTCCGAGAATTCCTCAAAATTCTTGGCCAACCATTCCTCAAACCCAGGACGCGCCGCTTCGAAGTAAGAGCGCGCTTTTTCATTCTGACCTTGGGCGCGGGCGATTCTTCCGAGTATTTCGAAATTGTGCCCTCGGCCATAGCCATGCGCTCCACCTTTCGCAAGCACATTACGGGAGCGTGCCACTTCTTCTGCCGATTGAATAATCTTCGCAGCTTTGTCGTATTGCCGTTCCATTATAAGTACGTTTGCTACTAACAAATTCAGGCCCTCTAAGCCGGCATTTCGGTTCGGATTCGCGTCAAGCGCCGCCATCGCTGCCTTTGTGTCGCCTCTTGCCAGTGCGATCGCGCTCTTTGATCGCCAGTACGGGCCGGTTAATTGCTGCGAAACGGAGCCAATCATCTTGTCGCACAATTTTTCGGCTTCGTTGTAATGCCGCAGGGTAATCCAGAGATCAATTAGATTGCTTGCCGTTGCCTGATCTCGGGGATCAAGCTCGTTTGCTTTCGCGCGGTCTCCCAATGCCCTGGCCCACTGACCACGCTGTTCCTCAATTTCTCCTTGAAGGCTGAAAACTTCGACCTCACCCGGTAGCGACTTGGCCGCGATAGCTAATTCTTTTTCAGCGCTTTCGCGATTTCGTTCCGCGCGATAAACATATTGGGCCAGAGCGAGATGGGCCTGGGGCGAATTCGGGGAAATGCGCAGAGCAGCGTCGACCGCCTCCTTTGCCTTGGGCAAACGCTCCTTGTTCCAATATTCGCGCGCATAGAGATCGAGTTGTGCTTCACTCAACAAGCAATACGCTAGAGCGAACTTCGGATCCCGGGCAATGGCTGATTGAAGCAGAAGAATGGCTTTGTCCGTATTTGCTTGGCTCACCGTACTGATAACTCCGAACTCATAGACGAGAGCACGCGCGCGAAGATAAAGATCGTAAGCTTCCTGATCTTGCGTCGGCTTTTGTTCGATCGCCGCCTTCTCTTTCGGAGAGAGCGCGGCTTTAAGCTGTCCTATGATCGCCTCCGAGATTTCGCTTTGCATCGCGAATACATCGGCCAGGTCGCGCTCGTATTTTTCACCCCACCGTTCAGCTTCGGTCCGCGTATCAATCAATTGCGCGGTCACGCGGATTTTCCCGTTAATTTTGCGAACGGTGCCTTCCAGAACATAAGCGACCTGCAAGGCGTGCCCGATGTCGCGAACACTTGTCGTGCTGCCGCGATATTGGGCAACGCTTCGCCGGCCAATAACTTTTAAGTCTGCTACTTTTGCCAGATCCGTGAGGATGTCGTCCTGAATCCCATCGGCAAAGTAAGCGTTTTCTTTATTGTCCTCGAAATTTTCAAAGGGCAAAACGGCGATGCTTTTCTCCAGCAAGCCGGCGGCGCCGACCTTGTAGGCGGAAGCGAGGGCGACTCGGCGCTGCCAGATCCAGGTGCCGAGGCCAATACCAAGCACAAGTAGCAAAGCTAACAAGAATGCGACGGAAATACGGCGCCGCTTTCTCCGCGCTTGTTGCGATAGCATCGCTGCCCGCTCCTGCTCAGCTCGCTTGACCTTGGCTGGCAATTCCGGATTACCGAATTCTGCTCCGTAGAGATTGGTGATAGCGACTTGCACACCATGTTTCACTTCAACTTCACCCAGTTCCTGCAAATATGGTTTCCATTCGCTGTATTGCGTCAGGTCATCCGCCACGCGTTTCGAGAGCAGGATGTGCCCTGCGTCGCCGCAATCCATCACGCGCTGGGCAATGTTGATCCCAGCGCCAGCAATGTTGGTGCGTTGATTAACATCAGTCGTTCTGCTCACCGGCCCGCTGTGAATACCCATCCGCAACGCAAATTGCGGACACCTCTTCAGTTCGCTGCTAATCTCAATCGCGCATTCCACCGGCGCCTCCGGGCTGGTAAAGAAGACCAGCGCCATTCCGTCGCCGGTGGGCAGCGTAGTTAGCTTATCTTCTGGCGCAGCACAAAATCCTTTCGTACTGCGGACCATTTCGTTCAACTGCTGTTGAATCTGATGCTGCTCGTCGACCGATAACTTCGAATAAGCCACCACGTCCATGAACAAGACATGACCGATTTCTACTTGAAGCTTCGGTTTCACGTCAGCCGACATATGATGCCAGAGTGGTGGCGGTAAGAGCACCTACTTTCTGGATATCTTCTGAGCGATAGGTATCCACCGGGTTCGGGCCTACTTCTTCCGCAGTGGGAATATTAGAGCCGGTAACGATGACGCGCTCGACTTCCGTCGTTGCGCCAGCCGGCTCGGGAGGCGGTGAAGCGATCGCGCCGGGAACCAGACTTTGCGCGGAGACATTCCCTGCAATGAACAGGGCGAAAGCAACGGCCGCGCGCCACTTACTCATCGTTCGTCCGATCAGACCTGTCCTCATTGTGAGCCGTTCACTTAGCCCGCGAAGTGTGCGCAAGCGAACAAAACGGAGGCAAGCCAAATGTAACTTAATCGGGACGCTTATTTTCGATCGTGCTGAGCGCCATTCTCGCGGCTTATACGGATGGCAAGTTGTGTCACGGCGACACCGATTTGTTTTGCAATGATAGACGTTCGGCAGGATGGATACTATTTGTTGCGCTAAGACGGTCCCACGGCTAGCCGCGAAGTATTCGTCAACCAAGCACTGATGAAAATTTGAGTTATCCAAGACGTCGCCTAGATCCGTCCGTTTGGAATCCTCATTCTCGTAGTTTCCGTTGTCTCATACTTCCGTAGCCAGCCAAGACAGGACGACCGTGACTGAAAGGTTGTTTTGGCGAGCGCCAAGAACAACACGCGAGGTCCGAGTCGGACTGGCGCCGCGTGTGCTTCCCGGAAGGGAAGTTGACCGCCCCCGGGAGAACGCCTAATATGCTCTCCCGTTTTCGGTTCGAGGATTGCGTGCCGGCAGCGGATCGACGCTGAAAAAGCGCCGCTTTTATTGCTCCAAGGAGGCAGTTTTAATTTATGGTTCAAATGCAGGATTTACTGGCGAAATCGTTCCGCGACTTTCGCGAAGGCAGCATCGTTAAGGGTCGGGTGCTGGAAATTCGTCCCCGCGAAGTGCTGGTCGACATCGGTTACAAATCGGAGGGCGTAATCCCTTCGGCCGAGTTCGATAACATCGATACCCTGGAAGTCGGCGATGAAGTGGACGTGTTGCTCGAGCGTCTCGAAAACGACGAAGGGATGGTCGTGCTTTCCAAAGAGAAGGCCGCGTATCGGCAGAATTGGAACAAAATCGCCAGCGTTTTTCAGGGCGACGGTCTGATCAAAGGCAAAGTGAAGTCCGTGGTTAAAGGCGGGCTAATGGTGAACATCGGAGTAGAAGCATTTTTGCCGGCGTCGCAGATCGATATCGTGCCGCCGAAAGATTTGCAGCAATTCGTCGGCAATACCTACGATTTTAAAATCGTTAAGATTAATGATGACCGTCGCAATGTTGTTTTAAGCCGGCGCGAAATCATTGAGCAGGAACGAAGCGAGAAGCGGCAGAAGTTCCTCGAAAGCGTGAATGTCGGCGATCGCGTGATCGGCACGGTGAAGAACCTGACCGATTTCGGCGCCTTTATCGACCTCGACGGCATGGATGGGCTCCTCCACATCACCGACATGACGTGGGGCCGGCTCGGCCATCCCAGCGAGATGATCAAAGTAGGTCAGCAGCTCGAAGTAGTCGTTCTCGATATTAACAAGGAAAAGGAGCGCGTCTCGCTCGGACTAAAGCAGACGCAAAGGAATCCGTGGGACCAGATCGAAGAACGTTTCCCAGCCGGCCAGAAGGTCAAAGGCAAGATCACGAACCTTGTCCCTTATGGTGCATTCGTGGAACTGGAGGAAGGTGTGGAAGGATTGATTCATGTTTCGGAGCTTTCCTGGACGAAACGAATCATGCGGCCATCGG
>QHPP01000281.1 GCA_003219125.1 Verrucomicrobiota bacterium | reverse complement strand
CGGATTGGCACGGACACCACAGCTAAACGCGATGTTCTACAGATCGCAGCATCGTTGGAGTCTCATAGTGAGCATCCGTTGGCGCGTGCAATTGTAGAGGCCGCGAAAAAAGAACAGATTGAGTTACGTCACGTGACCGGTTTCGAATCCATCACGGGTGGCGGCGTAAGCGGTAAAATCGATGAGAAATCTGTCCTTATTGGCAAAAAAAAGTTTGTGACCGAGTCGAAAGTCACGATCTCTGAAGGGCTGAAGAACGAAGCCCGTCGCTTGCAGGAAAAAGCGCAGACGACGGTTTGGCTCGGGGTAGATGGCGAGGCAGTCGGCATTCTCGGCGTTGTCGATCCGATCAAAGAAACCACCAGGCAGGCGATCCGCCAGCTGCACCATATGCACCTGAAAGTCATCATGTGCACGGGCGACAATTATCGAACTGCCGAAGCAGTTGCGCGCGAATTAGGCATCGACGAATTCAGCGCCGAAGTAATGCCAAATGAAAAGATCGACATCGTTAAGAAATTAAAATCAGAAGGCGCGATCGTCGCGATGGCAGGAGATGGAATCAATGACGCGCCGGCGCTGGCTGCGGCCGACGTCGGAATCGCCATGGGTAAGGGGACTGATGTGGCAATCGAAAGCGCCGGAATCACACTCGTGACAGGCGATCTGTTGGGAATAGTCAAGGCGATGCATGTCAGTCGCGCCGTGATGCGAAATATCCGGCAAAATCTATTCTTCGCGTTTATCTACAATGCGCTCGGCGTGCCGATCGCAGCCGGCGCGCTTTATCCTTTCTTCGGACTTCTGCTCAGCCCAATGATTGCCGGCGCTGCCATGAGTTTCAGCTCCGTTTCAGTGATCGCGAATGCGCTGCGACTGCGGTCCTTCAAACTGTGAACGAGTGAGGCCACCCATAGAGATGTAACTATTCGCTTCCCGACAGCCTGACCGCACGATAAAATCTCTAGCGCCTTTCGCTTGAGGCATAGAAAACCCAATATCCAATCTTATGGTTACGCGACTTATCATCGCCCTATCGGTTACAGTGCTTCTCCCGGCTATGCCGCTCCCAGCACAACATCCGCGGCCACAATCGCAACAGTTACCACAGATAACAACGCGACCTACGCAGAGCGGCATCCAGACGAAGGAGGTGAGCGAGGCTGATATCTCTGCCGGAATTAAGAGGCACATTGCCAGCGACACCAAAAAATCGAGCGATAGAAAGTTTCACGTTAAGTATGGACCCAAAGATCTCGCGCTCGACTTAATCAAGGTCCATGACGATCGGCTGTCGAGTCTCGGCGGCGGCAAATATTTCGCTTGTGTCGATATGAAAGCTACCAACGGCACAATCTACGACATTGATTTCTTTATGACCGGACAGCCGGGTAGCATGAAGGTCACAGAGACTTCTGTTCACAAAATCAACGGCAAGCCACTCTACAATTGGATAGAAGAAGGCGGCGTGTGGAAAAGAGTGCGGGTCTCGTGAAGGCGCTGCTTCAGCCCTAATTTGTAGGGCAGGCGCTCCGCCTGCCAATCTCGGCAGCCCGGCAAGCGAGGCGCTTGCTCTACAAGGAGGTATTCATCTCGAGCATGAAAAAATGTTGTAGGGCGGGCGCTGCACCTGCCAAAATTCTCCGATGGGTCATCCTCCCCGAATTCCTGTTCGGCTGCGCTGGGAACAACCGGTTATCTATTTCGTTACGATTTGTGTCTCGAATCGCGACCCGGTTTTGGCGAACAAACGCGTCTTTAGAGCTTTCAAAGCCGCAGTGGCGAAGCTTCAGCATTGGATCGTGCTCGCTGCTGTCTTGATGCCCGACCATCTGCACGTCATCGTTTCGCCAACAGATGCTCGCGATGCCAAGCTTGGGAATGTTTCGGCAGCACTGAAACGTTGGATTCGCCGAGAACTAAACGCAGGGTGGGATTGGCAGCCGGGTTGTTTTGATCGACTGCTACGCTCAGATGAATCGCTTCACGAGAAGTGGCTCTATGTTCAGGATAATCCAGTGAGGGCTGGCCTTGTTAAACGCTCGACCGATTGGCCGTATCGAATTGGCCTAGACGAGTAAATCCAGCGCAACGGCGTTGACTGGCGAAGCGAATAAGAAATTGGCAAGCGGGAGCGCTTGCCCTACAACGGCTTTCTGATCCGGCAAGCGATCCGCTTGCCCTATAACGATTAGTCCGCCAGTTTCACGGTGTGCGGAAGACTTTCTTTATTACCACTGCGATTGATTACACGAACTCGCCGCCGCATATTGGCCATGCTTACGAAAAGGTGCTGGCCGATGTGATCGCGCGCTATCATCGCCTGAAGGGTGACAAGGTCTTTTTCTTAACTGGCGTCGATCAACACGGTCAGAAGGTGCAGCAATCGGCAGCCAAGGCCGGTATTCCTCCAGCTGAATTTGTCAGAGAGATCACGCAGAAGTTTGTCGATCTTTGGAAAAAGCTCGACGTGAAATACGACGAGTGGGCGGAGACCACGAGTGATCGTCACAAGAAGGTCGTGCAAGGAATTTTGCAGCGGCTATTCGATGCGGGCCAAATCTACAAAGATAAACAAGCTGGTTACTACTCAGTTCGTCAGGAACAATTCCTGACTGACAAGGAACGCGGACCTGATGGCGAGTTCGGTCCTGAGTGGGGACAGGTCGAGTTTCGCGAGGAAGAGAATTATTATTTCCGCCTCTCACAACACAAAGACTGGCTTTTGTCTTACATCGATAATCGAAAAGACGCGGTCATCCCCGATTTTCGTCAGATCGAACTGCGCAATGCGGTTGAGAAACTGAGCGGCGATCTCTGCATTTCGCGTCCGAAATCGCGGCTCGATTGGGGAATTGAACTTCCATTCGATAAAGAGTTCGTTACTTACGTCTGGTTCGATGCGCTAACAAACTACATCAGCTTCGCCGGCTACGATCCGAGTCTCTCAACCATCAGCTCTCAACCGTCGACCTTCCGTGACCGCTGGCCCGCGCTCCAAATAATCGGCAAAGACATTCTCGTTCCCGCTCATGGCATTTACTGGCTCATCATGCTGCATGCGATTGGATTTCCGGACGATCAAATCCCGCAGCTTCTCGTGCACGGCTGGTGGAATCTCGGCGGCGCGAAGATGAGCAAGAGCGCGGGAAACATTATCGATCCATTCGTGCTCGCCGATAAGCACGGAGCAGAAGCGCTTCGCTATTATTTAATGAGCGATATCGCTATGGGCAAAGATGCCGACTTTTCGGAAGAACGACTCGTTGATCGCTACAACAGCGATCTAGCGAACTCGCTTGGGAATTTACTGAATCGGACGCTTAGCATGGCGAACAAATATGGGGCGGGACAGCTTCGGACAACAGCCATTCGGCTCAATGAGGAATCAAAACAGATTCCTGTCGGTAAATCGATTCACGTGATGAGCTCTGGCGAGCCTACTTCGCTGCCATCGAACTCCAAGGAGCTCGGCCTTCGGGATTTAATCGAGAAGGTGCCGCAGATTTATGTACCTGCGATGAGCTGCTTTCTTGTTTCCTTGGGACTGATACTGCCCGAGGAAATTTCTGAACATTGTAATCGGCTCGTTGAAAAAACAGCTCCGTGGAAACTGGCTAAAGACGCAGCGCAAATCCACCGTTTGCATGCCATAGTGTATCACTTGGCGGAATCCCTTCGCATCATCGCGATTTTGATTTCCCCGGTGTTGCCGCGCGCGGCACATGGAATCTTTGATCAACTGAATTGGAAAATGGAGTTGAGCGGACAAGAAGAGCGCTTCTCACTGGCGGCTGCGGAGTGGGGGATACTGCCAGATGGGCATGCTGTCGAAAAACCGGTACCGTTGTTCCCGAGAATTGAGGGCGCATGATTTGGAGGGACGACTTCTGTGTGGGCCCAAAAATTCAGGGACGGACGGAGCCCGTCCCTCGACGACTACAGAATTATTGGGCGCATTCTTCGAAGGCAGCAGGTTCGCCGCGCAAATATGCGAGCGCTTCACCCGCAAAATGGAGCGAGCCGGTGAGCAGAATTCGATTTGGTTTCGCATGGGCTTGATCGAGTGCGTCAGCAACCGACGATGTAATGGAGTAGGGGAGTGATGGCGTAGTGACGGATAAAACCTTTGCCAGCTCATCTGCCGAAACCGCGCGCTCACTTCGAATCTTTGGCAAAAAGGCATAATCGGTGATCGGCACGATGGCTTTACAGATTCCGGGCAAATCTTTGTCGGAAAGAATTGCAAGGATCAGCGAGGCGCTCTGGTCGCCGAAAGTTTCTCGCCATGTTTGGGCGAGAACTCGTGCGGCGGCTGGATTATGTGCGCCGTCGATCACAATGCGATCATCCCAGTGTTGAAAACGTGCGGGCCAATCAACCGACGAAAGCCCGCTCGTAATGGATGAATCATCGATATCGATCTTAGCAGCTCGGATCGCTGCGATTGCCAGAGCCGCATTTTGTTTTTGGTGCTCACCAGGGAGACCAACACGAGATTTCTGATACGGGTCATCCACGAATTGCAGTGGAGCCTCGTATTCAGCGGCGTGGGTGCGAATCACTTTTTCGGCGTCCGGAGGTTGCGCCGCCGCAACGACCGGAATTTTCGGTTTGATAACGCCAGCCTTTTCCGCGGCGATTTTCTCGATGGTATCACCGAGCCATTGTTGATGATCGAGGTCGATCGGTGTGATTATTGAAACGTTTGGTTGCACGGCGTTCGTGGCATCGAGGCGGCCGCCTAGTCCGGTTTCCAGGATGACGATATCGATTTTCGCGTTGGAGAAATATTTGAGCGCAAGTGCAGTCGCGATTTCAAAAAATGTCGGATGCGGATCCCAGTCGCGAGCGAGATCGCGAATCGTAGTCAGGCCTTTGGCAACGGCTTCCTCGGAGATCATTTCGCCGTTCACGCGAATACGTTCACGAAACGTGACAAGGTGAGGGGAGATGAACAGACCGGTGCGATATTTTCGTGCCCGGAGGATCGAATCGATCATCGCGCAAACGGAACCTTTGCCGTTCGTTCCAGCAACGTGAATAACCCGGCTGTCGCCAAGCTCAACCTGAAGCGCGGCGATGAGCCGCTGGATATTTTCCAGGCCGAGCTTGATCCCGAAGCGCTGGAGGCCATACAGCCAGGCGAGCGTCTCTTTGTAGGGA
>QHPP01000259.1 GCA_003219125.1 Verrucomicrobiota bacterium | reverse complement strand
ACATGGTGCCGAGATAAATCCCGGCGATAATTCCCACATTCGCAATCCATCCGCTGGAGCCGGTTACAACCACGCTGGCGAGTGCAGAATCAAGAATGTCCTGCACCTTCGGATCCGGCGGCAGAAATTGTTTCAGAATGACAAACATGCGATGCAGTTTGGCCGGGTCGGTCCCGAACAAGCCGAGCAAATGCCAGAGAAAGAGAAGGCCCGGCGCAAGAGTGAAAAGAAGTTGATAGGCCATTTGCGCAGCCAGACCGGTGGTGTTGTCCATCGCCGTCTCCCATACCATCCGGCGCGCGGTGCGCCCAACCAGCCGCAACATCTTCATCGCGCCCAAGTGTACTTTGCCCTGCGCAATTATCCATTAAACTCCCCCGCGCCGTTTCCGTCGTGAAAAAAATTCTCATTCTTACCGCCGGTTTTGGCGAAGGACATAACAGCGCCGCGCGTGGAATTCGCGACGCTCTCGCACAAATCGCGCCCGACGCAGCGGTCGAATGTCGCGACCTCTTTGCGGAAACGTTTGGCCGCGTAAACGAGATCGCGCGGCGGGCTTATCTTTTCGGGATCAATCGCGCGCCGCGCGCCTGGTCGGCCATTTATTCCTGGATCGATCGGCGTCCGGATTTTCCCAGTGCGCTGCGCTGGTTCTCCAGCCTCCGCCAGCGATTATCGGAAATCATCAGGCACGATCGGCCCGACGTCATCGTTTCGGTTTATCCGCCATATCCCCATTTACTCGATGAGCTTTATGGGCCGGCTAACGGCTCTAAACCCAGACGCGTCGTCTGCGTCACCGATTCGATCACGATCAATTCGATCTGGTATCGTTGTTCGGCCGATTATTTCCTGCTCGCGAATGAACAAACTGCCGAGGTGCTGACCAGCGCCGGGATCGATCGGAGGTTGATCCGCGTCTTCGGATTTCCCGTCAGCCCGCGTTTTGCCGCGCTCGCCGGGAAGCAAATTCGGCCATCCGGCCCGCCGTGGCGGATTTTGCAGATGATAAACGCCGGTCAAAGTTCAGCTGCCGATCTTACCCGATGGCTGGCCAGAATTCCGAATAGTGAGCTCACCGTTACGGTTGGTCGCGACCAAAACGTGCGGCGCGCAGTTGAATCGATTCGTGATGCTTCCGCGCAAAAATTTACGATTATCGGCTGGACAACAGAATTGCCGCAGTTGCTCGCATCGCATCATGTTCTCGTTAGCAAGGCTGGTGGCGCAACGGTCCAGGAAGCAATCGCGGCCGCTTGTCCGATGATCATCAATCAAGTTGTGCCCGGCCAGGAGGAAGGAAATGCGCAGCTCATTACCCAAACCAATTCTGGCACGTTCGCGCCAAACAACGATAAGGTAATCGCGACTCTTACCCGCGCCTTTGCCGATGACGGCAAATTGTTGCAGGACTGGTCGGAGAATATAGCCAAAATCAGCCGGCCAGCTGCATCACTCGAGATCGCAAATTTTTTGCTGGAGCTGTAATCCTTCCTTACCCGGGCCAAACGAGAAGTTACCGTTCGATTCTCCCGAGCCGCAAAAGACTGCGAGGGACCGCAATTTGGTCATACGTCATCAAACTTGTGTGTGCATGAACAAATTGAGAGGTCCCTCGCGTTCGCTCGGGATGACGCGCGGGGTTCTTGTTATCTAGCGAGCGAAAATCTCCGCACCCGCAGCGTACGTGCGCACCACTTCCAATTCCGGCGAAAGCACAACAAAATCGGCGTCCTTGCCAATTGCAATTTCACCTTTGTTGGGCAGGTCAGCCTCACGCGCCGGATTAAGTGACGCCATCGCGATCGCATCAGGTAAAGGCACTTCCGCGCTGCGGATCATCGCTCGCATCAGATCGATCAAACGCGATGCGCTTCCGGCAAGGGCACCGGTGTCGGCAAGAAAACAGGCTCCGTTTTTCACGATACATTCTTTACCAGCAAGCTGGAAGGTCGTATCCTCGACCAGGCCAGCGCCGGCAGTTGCATCGGTCACGAGGGAGATTCCGCCGACGCCTTTCGCGCAATAGGCCAGCTTCATCAGCGCGGGAGAAACGTGGTGTTCTTCCGCAATCAATTCGCAGCAAATCTTCGGCTCGCTCAGCGCAAACTCGAGTAGACCGGCGACACGTTTTGTTCCACGTCGTCGCGCCGACGACATGCAATTGAAAGTGTGTGTCACGCTCCGCATTCCATTCTCCAAGGCGGCGCGGGCATCTTCTTCCCAGGCATTGGAATGGCCGCCGCTAACGACAATTCCGGCGGCAGAAAATTCCTTGATCGCTGCCAGCGCTCCTTTTGTTTCCGGTGCGATGGTGATCCGCTTGATCACGTCGCGATGTTCAAGCAGACAGTCAATCAATTCTGGGGAGGCTTCACAAATGAATTCGGGATTCTGCGCGCCAGCCTGATCTCGAGAGATGAATGGCCCTTCGACGTGTGCCCCCGCGATCTGAGGAATCTCTAGTTTTCCGATCTGCGTAAGGGCAAGCAGAATTTCCGGAAATGGGGCAGTCGCTGTCGTTAGTAACAGGGACGTGGTGCCGCCACTCGCGTGATAATCGCAAATAGTGCGAAATGCGTCCGCGTTTGCCTCCATCGCATCACGGCCATTGGCACCGTGCACGTGCACGTCGACAAAGCCAGGAGCGAGAAAATTTCCTCCCAGATCAATCGTCTCTCCTGGTTGCGACGCGGGCGCGCACATGTCCGCAATCTTTCCGTCGCGCACGACAACCTCGAGGTCGTCGCGGATCGCGTCTGCCAGGATTACGCGGCAATTGGTGAAGATCATCGTCTCGTCAGTCCGAGGGAAGCTGAGGAACCCCGTGGCGCAAGCTTAAAGGTGACTTTGCCTCGTCATCCCGAGCAATAGTCGAGGGATCCCGTGAAAGTTACCTTTAAGGCTTTGCACCGGGATCCTTCCGACTCCGCTCAGGATGACGGAGGTGTAGGTTGAACCGCTTTATGTCGTCAGATCCGCGGAGAATTGCCTTTCACGGCGATCGCCTGCATCATTTTCCCCTGCATGGATTACGATGTTGCAATCATCGGCGGCGCCTTTTCCGGTGCCGCGACAGCCGTGGTGCTCAAACGTCGCTGTCCGAAGGCCCGAGTCGTGGTTATCGAGAAGACGACCGAGTTCGATCGAAAAGTAGGCGAATCGACCACCGAGGTCAGCAGTTGTTACATGACGCGGATTCTCGGGCTGACTCATCACCTCGGACACCATCACTTGCCGAAACAAGGATTGCGCTTGTGGTTTTCGCAGCATCCCGACCAGTCGGTTGACGATTGTGTCGAGCTTGGCGCGCGTTACGGAGCACGTCTCTCTGGTTTTCAAGTCGATCGCGCGACGCTCGACACGCATCTGCTGGAGGAAGCGGTCAAGGCCGGCTGCGAATTAATGCGGCCCGCCAAGGTGACGTCGCTCCAATTACACGATGGCGGCGAACAAGTTATCGCGCTCGATTTCCAAGACGAACAGCGAACAATCCGCGCACGCTGGGTCGTGGACGCGAGCGGACGCGCCGCCATGATTGCGCGCAAGCTCGGCCATTTTCGGCCAAATCTCGAGCATCCGATCAATGCGGTGTGGGCGCGTTTCACCGGCGTGAAAGAATGGGACAGTTATGAATGGCGCGAAAAATTCCCGGAAATGGCGAACGCGTGTCGCACCAGCCGGGAGTGGGCCACGAATCATCTCATGGGTTACGGCTGGTGGTGCTGGATCATTCCGCTGCGCGGCGGCGATGTCAGCGCTGGCATCGTTTATGATAGCCGGATTTTCGATCTCCCTCCCGGGGCAACGCTGGCTCAGCGTTTGCACCACCACTTGATTTCGCATCCCGTCGGGCGCGCTATCTTCGGTGAGGCACAGGCGATCGAAGGTGACGTCCACGCTTTCTCCGCGCTCCCGTATTGGAGCGAAAAAGTTTGTGGCAACGGCTGGGCTGCAGTCGGAGACGCGACCAGTTTCATCGATCCACTTTACAGTCCGGGTCTCGATTTTTGTTCTTTTACCAGCTATTACGTCGCCAATTTGCTGGCGCGCAGTCTCGCGGGCGAAAACGTGAGCTCGTTGCTTGATTACTACAACGCGCAATATCCGGTAACTTATCGGAAATGGTTCGAGTCGCTCTATCAGGATAAATATTTTTTTATGGGCGAAGCGGACTTGATGTCGGCTGCCTTGTTACTTGATGTCGCCAGTTATTATATCGGACTCGTTCGTCCGGTTTATCGTGATCCCGAGTGTGCGTTTGCTCGGTTGCCGTTTGAGGGCAGGCCGGGGCGTCTCGCCGCATCAATGATGAAATTTTATCGGCGGCGTCTTGTCGCCCTCGCCAAAAATCGCGCCGCCGCCGGGCGTCTCGGCGAAGCGAATTCCGGCTGGCGCGAGCTCTACGATGGCTTCGTTCCCGATTTTCGTTTGCGCAAACAAATTAGCCAGGGACTGCGACGGTGGTGGAGCGCGGAATGGAAGAATCTCACGATGTCACCGCGCCGGGATCAATCTGCGACTGCGACTTGCACTGCCATCCCAAGCGTCGTCGAAGGATCCCGTCGAATATAGGTTAGAGGGACGCCATGGGATCCCTCGACTTCGCTTGGGATGACGGCGAAGATTCGCCGCGATGCTTGCATATTTCGTCGATAATTTCGATCCGTTCATCTTCCGGCTTTGGGACAACGTCGGCCCGCGGTGGTACGGATTTGCCTATGTCCTGGCGTTTGTTTCCGCCTACTTCATCGTGCGTCTCCTCTCGAAGCGCGGTTACTGCGACCTCCCCCCGGAACACGTTAGCGATTTTATAACCTGGACGGCGCTTTTTGGCGTGTTGCTGGGCGGCCGAATCGGCTACGTCCTGTTTTACAAACCGGAAATGCTACGCGAACCGCTTTCGATCCTGCGGGTGTGGGAAGGCGGCATGGCCAGCCACGGGGGGATGATTGGTATTCTCGCGCTTAGTTTTTATTACGCGCGCAGACATAAACTTCCCTGGACGAATCTGGGGGACGCGTTGGTTGTCGCCGCGCCGATCGGTTTGTTCTTTGGGCGCTGCGCGAATTTCATTAATGGCGAGCTGTATGGCCGCGCCACCAACGTCGCCTGGGCAGCGCAATTCCCGAAAGAACTTTTGGAAGATTCATATGTAAAGGATCGCGCCGTTACCGCTGCGCAGACAATCGATTCCTCCCTGGTCGATCCTGAACAAATCATTCAAGCCGCGCGCCATAATTCGCAATTAAACGACGCGCTCCGCCGAATTCTGACACCACGTCATCCGTCGCAGCTTTATGAGGCGTTTTTTGAAGGCGTTGTCCTTTTCGCGATCTTGTGGTTTGTGCGCACGCGAATGCGACAGCCCAACGGCGTGCTCACCGGATTCTTTTTTATTTTTTATGCAATCTTTCGCATCATCTGCGAATATTTCCGCGAACCGGATGCGCCGCTCATTGGCATCTTCACCCGTGGACAATTTTTTTCCTTTTTCCTGATCGCGATTGGAATTGCGTTTGTTGTTGTCGCAAAATTGCGCCCGACATTTCCGAAACGCGCTCCGTCATCCCGAGTGTAAGTCGAGGGATCCCGATGAAGTTACCTTAAAGCTTTCGCGGCGGGATCCCTCGACTGTCGCTCGGGATGACAGATTGGTAGGGCGGTCAACCGCCCTGCCTAGTTCAACGCCCCTTTCGCTTTTCAGAAAACGCATTACTAATTAGTTCAACTTGTCGCTGATTCTGTTCTCGAAATTCCTCGCGAGCGGCGGACTCCTGTTCGCTTTTGAGCACTCCACCGTCGCGGGGAAGATCGTGCTGCTGACTCTCGCCATCGGCTCGATTTTTAGCTGGTCGGTTATGATCACAAAAATGCGCGTGATCCAATTCGCCCGAAAACAGACAGCGCGCTTTCTCGAAGCGTTCCGACAGGATCGACAGCCACTGCGCTTGTTCGAGCGAAATGCGCGCTTTGTCGGCGCACCTATCTTCAATGTTTATCGCGCCGGTTGTCAGGAGCTTGCGTTCCATCTCCTAGGCTCCGCCGAAGTAGATGAGACTTTTCGCGCCCGTGTCGGCATCGCCGATAAAATTACCCCGGCGCAAATGAACGCGGTCCGCGCGGCGATGGAACGCGCTGTTGGCGAAACTGCACTCGAGCTCGAATCGCAAATGATTCTGCTCGCGACGGCCGTCAGTGGCGCCCCTTTTCTCGGTTTGCTCGGCACGGTTTGGGGCGTGATGGACACCTTCACCGACGTTGCCGTGGCTGGTTCTCCGAATCTGGCGACGATGGCGCCCGGCGTCTCAGGCGCACTCATTACCACCGTGACCGCACTCTGCGTCGCGATTCCAGCGATGTTCGGTTACAATTTTTTGGTCACGAGCATTCGCGGAATGATCGTGCAGATGGATAATTTTGCCGCCGAACTCGCGTCTGAATTCGAGCATAAATACGTCGAGCACAACCCGCGCGAATCGGAGTTCGCGCGGCGAGGATAAAAGATGAAGCGCTACTCGAACCGTAGCAATTTTTCCACCCTGAGTGAAATCAACGTCACGCCCCTACTCGATCTCGCGTTCGTGTTGCTCATTATTTTTATGATCACCACGCCGCTGCTGGAAAATAGCGTGAATCTTGTCATTCCATCGAGCAGCGCGGCCAATGCGCCCATTAGCAAGGCGCAAGTCCAGACGATCTCGATCGATCGTGATGAGACTATCAGGGTGAACAATGAAATTGTTGACGCCGATTCACTAGCGGCTCGTCTGCTGGAGCTGAAGCGTGCGAACCCCGATGTTGCCATCGTGATCCGACCCGACCGTGAATTGCCGGTGCAGAAACTAGTAACACTGATGGATTCGTTGCAACGCGCACAGATCACGAAAGTCGGTATCGCGACAAAAGCGGAATCGAAATAGGAATGCGACTCAACGCCCGTTTCTGGCGAAACGTCACATTGATCGCCCTCGTCCACACCGTGGCTTTGATCGCACTTTTGCGATGGGCGGGCGCCTCGAAAATCGCAAGCCCGCAGGAGATCACCTGGCTGAGTACTGGCGGCGAAGCGAGCGCGATCGCTGACACTGCCAAAACCGAGGAGACGCCAACGCCCGAGCCGGAAGACAAGCCGTCTCCTGCGGAAGAAATTCAACCAGCCTCGGCGCCAGCGAAAAGCGAGATCGAAATTCCGGCCTCAATTCCACACCCGACTCCGTCGCCGAGCGCTGTCGCGAAGGCTTCGCCAAAACCTTCACCCAAACCCAGCCCCAGGAAAAAAGCCTCACCAAAACCGAGTGCTACTCCGGAAAAAAGGAAATCACACGCGGAAACCACGCCAGCGAAGAAAAAAGAAACAGCAAAAAAAACATCGGATAAGAAAGGCAAAACCGCCTCTGCAAAGTCTGAAAAGAAATCGGGCGAGAAAACGACGAAGGCCGGAAGTTTGAGCGACAGCGGACTAGCGGGCGGCAATGCCAGTCCGCCGAACGCCAGTTGGTACGGCAACATGTTGCACGACCGTTTTTATCGGGAATGGGCTCAGCCAACCACTGTGGTCGCGAGCGGGGCAAAGCTTTCGGCATTGGCAAAAATTCGAATCGAAAAGGATGGCCGCATCTCCGATTTCAAAATTGTGCGGTCTTCCGGGAATGTCGTGGTCGATGAGTCGGTCGAAGCCGTTGGAAAAAAAGTGACGCGGGTCGATGCGCTGCCGGCCGGAATCGGAAGCAGCGGTCACTACGATGTGAACATCAATTTTGCATTGAATTCGAAATAGGGTCACAAAAGCAATCGGTCGCCCTTCGCAGTGCGCGACTTGGTCAAGCGTACAATGCCGCTGCGCATTGTCCTCATGAACCTTGTCATGTCGAGCGCAGTCGAGACATCTCTAGCTCATGCCTTGGGAGCTGAAATAGTTAGAGATCCCTCGACTTCGCTCGGGATGACAAAGGAAGGTGATGGCGACTAAAGCAGCGCAATCGCGCGACCTTCGCGGTGCGCGACCTGATCGAGCGTACACTGCCGCGGCGCTTTGTCTTTTCGCCATCTAACGATTTTTGTGCCGTGACGAAAACGGTCGCCCGTGAAATGATCGTAGGTTACTTCGACCACGACTTTCGGATCGACCGGCTCCCATTCGCCGCTACGCTCGGTGCTCCAGCGACTCGGACCGCCGGGAGCGTTTCCAGTAAAACCCGGCGGTTTGCGCAATGCTTCGAATTTTTTGGTCAAAGCGCGCTTCTCAGTGGTCTTAAAAGCGGAAGTGAATCCGACGTGATGTAACAAGCCGGCATCATCGTAAAGACCGAGCAAAAGCGATCCGATCAATTTAGATCCGCTGGCGTAGCGAAACCCACCGACCACGCAATCGGCGGTGCGAATGTTCTTCACTTTCACCATCGCGGTGCGTTCGCCCGAGGCGTAAGGGAAATCGAGATATTTGGCGATGATGCCGTCGAGATTGCCACCGGCTGTCTCGAACCATTTCTTCGCCTGCGCCAAGGAAGTGGTTGCGGGCGAAAGTTTGATAGCCTTGGCTGATTTCAGATTTTTCGTGGCGAATTTCTCCAGCGCAATCCGCCGTTCACCCAGCGGGACTTTCAGAAGCGATTTGCCAGCATCGTTTTCGAGCAGGTCAAAAACGATGAAGGTTGCAGGATGGGCCGCCGCCAATTTTTGCACCCGACTGGCAGCGGGATGGAGGCGCAGCTGCAATTCGTCGAAGGAAAAACGTCCACCCACATCAACGACGAGTTCGCCATCGAGGACAAATTTGTTCGCGACCAATTGCGAAAGCGCGATAACGATGTCCGGGAAATAGCGAGCGAGCGGCTGGCCAGATTTCGATTGCAGATTAATGTCGTTGCCACGCCGAAAAGCGAGGCAGCGGAAGCCATCCCATTTCGGTTCATATTGCCAACCCGGGCCGGTCGGAATTGCATCCACTGACTTTGCTTCCATTGGCAGCAGCGGAGGCCTGAGCACGACTGACATCGTGGTGTTCATTATGCGCCCGTGAAAACAAACGCGCGGTCGTCCTGAACGAAGTGAAGGATCTCACCGAAGCTATTCGAGCACGCAAGATAGATTGGGTGACAAAATTGTAATTGGTGAGGTCCCTCGCCGTCTTCGCGGCTCGGGATGACAATCATACCGGCAAATCCCTTGAATACCGCCGCGGTGTGAGTTTCGGTGGGCGCTTGCCGCTTCGGATAGCGCCCATCACCGAAATGTAGTTCAGCTCCGTTTTATCTACCGCACAACGTAAAAGCAGTCCGCCGCGGCTCATATCGCCGCGTCCGACAAAATCGGCTGGGAAACGCAAACGATGTTGAAAATTCTCCAGCAAAACATCGACGTACTTGCCGGTGGCGATACTGCCGAGCAGGACAACTTCGCATTCCGCGCTCAATTTTTTTGCAAGCCGGTGCGCATCCCGTGCGAGCGGTTCACGATAACGCGGATCGCTCTCATGGATATCGACTTCGGCAAATTCGCGCAGATCTCGCAAACTCACTCTTGTTGCGGCATCGACCAGGCCACGCGTCGGCGTAATTACGAGGACGCCGCAAATTCCCTCGGCCGTGCGGGCAAAGGCATTGGCATAGGCAAGTTTGCCTCGAAAATAAAGTCCGCTCAGAAAGGCAAAGACTTCCCCCAAAGTCGCGCGTTCGCGGCTGCGCAATCGCCGGGCCAGATCGAACTGCGCGCGCTCGCTCAAAATCATGCGCGCGCGTTCGCCACCTGCGTAGGCGGGCGAAAGCAGAAAGATGCGATTGTGGACCACTTGATCCATTTCAATACCTCAAAAGATGCGCGACCCTGTTGCCAGTCAACCGCGCTTCGGTTGCGATTAGCCGGATCGGATTTTAAATTCATTGTATGATTAGTGGTAAACGCAACCGTCGCCCTGATATTTTAGTGGCGTCCGAAACGGCGGGACGCAGGCAACCGCCGGCATCGTCGGCTCCGGCACGGGATGATATGGCTTTGCTCGACGAATATTCGCGCACCATCGTCAGTGCGGTTGACCGGGTCGCGCCTTCGGTGGTGAACATCGAGTCACGGGCCAATGGCTCGCGCGGCGGGAGCGGCTCGGGATTCATCATCGCGCCGGATGGTTTTATTCTGACCAACAGCCACGTCGTGCATGGTGCGCGCGAAATTGTGGTCAACCTTTCCAACGGCCGCGAATCTCGCGCCTACCTTGTCGGGGACGATCCGGATACCGATCTCGCCGTGATCCGCATTGATGCGGCGCACCTTTCTCACGTGCGGCTGGCCGATTCGGAAACATTGCGCGTCGGTCAGATCGCAATCGCCATTGGTAATCCCCTCGGTTTCCAGGCGAGTGTGACTGCGGGCGTGATCAGCGCACTTGGCCGCTCGATGCACGCGCAATCGGGCCGACTGATCGATAACATCATCCAAACCGACGCCGCGTTGAATCCGGGAAACTCCGGCGGGCCACTGGCGAATTCCGCGGGCGAAGTGATCGGAGTCAACACCGCGATGATTCGGCCGGCACAAGGAATCTGTTTCGCGATCGCGAGCAATACCGCCAAATTTATTGCCGGCTGGCTGATCAAGGAGGGGCGGATTCGTCGTGGTTACATCGGTGTGGCTGGGCAAACCACGCCGTTGCATCGCCGGGTGGCGCGCTTTTATCACCTGACGAGCGAGAGCGGTGCAATGGTGGTTTCGGTTGAAAAAGGGAGTCCAGCGGAACAATCCCGCATTCGGCCCGATGATGTGATCGTCGCCTTCAACGACGAACCAATCGCGAGTGTGCACGATTTGCACAAGAAACTTGTTGGCGACCGGATCGGCACCCCCTGCAAGCTGACCGTCCTCCGGGGGACCGAGCAGCTAACGAGCTACGTTACACCGGCAGAAATGCCCGCGTTGCGTGCGCGCTGATTTCGATTGAAGCGCAGGGTTTTTCGCAGCTCGACGGAGTCTCGCCCTACCAATGCGTGTTGGCGAACCTTTCACTGGTAGGGCGACGCTCTGCAGAGCCACAAAGTCCTTCTAGAAAGTTCCGGCGAACTTGTTTTTCATTTGTAGCTGACGCACGCTCGCTCCTGTGAAAATTCTCGTCGTCGGCAGCGGAGGCCGTGAGCACGCGCTGGTGTGGAAACTATCGCAATCCTCTGAGGCCGATCGCATTTTTTGCGCGCCCGGAAATGCCGGCACCGAAGAAATTGCCGAGAACGTCTCGATCCCGGCAAACGATCTGCCAAAGCTCGTGTGCTTTGCCAAAGAAAACCGGATTGATCTCACCGTTATCGGACCGGACGACGCGCTCGCGGCCGGGATTGTCGATTTGTTCGAGGCGAAAAAGCTGCGTGTTTTCGGCCCGACCAAAGAAGCGGCGCGATTAGAGGCTTCGAAGATCTTTGCCAAGGAATTGATGAGCGCGGAAAAAATTCCCACCGCACAGGCGCGCACATTTTCGTCTAGCGCGGAGGCGCTGACTTATTGTGATGAGGTCGCGCTTCCTGTCGTAATCAAGGCGGACGGACTAGCCCTTGGCAAAGGCGTCATCATGGCGCACGATCGTGCGGATGCGCGCCAGGCGGTTCGCTCGATGATGGAAGAGCGCGCTTTCGGTGAAGCCGGCCGGCGGATCATCATCGAAGAATGTTTGCGCGGAAGCGAATGCTCCGTGCACGCGCTCGTCAGCGGAAAATCTTTTCGCATGCTCGCGACCGCGCGCGACCACAAGCGTGCACTCGATGGCGACGAAGGTCCGAACACCGGCGGCATGGGCGCAGTGAGTCCGGCCGACAACTGGAACACGGAGCGCGAAGGCAATTTTACCAGCTCGATTATGCAGCCCTTGCTCGATGGGCTAACGAGAAATGGAACCATGTTTCGCGGTCTTCTTTTCCCGGGGCTCATGATCACTGATGACGGGTTGCGCGTCCTCGAATTCAATTGTCGATTCGGTGATCCAGAAACACAGGTCATTCTTCCGCGAATGAAATCGGATCTGCTTCCATTATTGGTCGCGACGATTGAAGGCGGGCTCGAAAATGTTGCAATCGAATTCGATCCACGCATTGCGGTGACGGTGATTCTCGCGTCCGGCGGTTATCCTGGAAAATACGAAACCGGGAAATCGATCGAGGGCCTGAAAAATACGGCGCGCTTGTCGGAGGTGCAGATTTTTCACGCCGGAACGAAACGGCAGGAGGGAAAGACCGTGACATCGGGCGGTCGGGTGCTGGCAATCACAGCGCTGGGTGGCTCGGTCACACAAGCACGCGAACGTGCCTATGCTGCCATCGACCAAATTCGTTTCGATGGCTGCCGTTTCCGGCGCGATATTGCCCTGCGCCCCGCTCCCACATAGAATCTGCGCCCGTCGGATGAAGACAAAAACAATTGTGGCTGGCACGCTCCTCGCGGGGATCGCATCTGCGATTTTTGCGCAAACACCGAGTCCGTCGGCACAGCCGAGCGCGTCGGCTGAGACAAAAACCACGGTCGATTCCCTCGCGCCCGCGGAAATCGATGAAACAATTCGCGCACTGAAATCGAATTTTGTCGATCCGAACGCACTCAAGGATCAGGAGATTAATCGGGCGACGTTGGAAGGTTTGCTGACGCGTTTGCACGGCGGGGCAATGCTTATGGCGAGCAAAACCACGACTCCGGAATCGCCCGCACCTTTTTATAGCGAAGTGTTGGCAAATCATATTGGCTACATCCGGATTGGATCGCTCACCAATGACAACCTGCGCGCGATGGAGAAAGCGCTGACGGATTTGACATCGAAAAAGGTGGATGCGGTGGTAATTGATTTGCGCGCCACCGGCTCTAACGATTTCGATATCGCGGCGGAAATGACAAAACTTTTCGCGGCGAAGGGCAAAACGTTATGGACCGTGCGCAAGACGGCGGCGCATCAGGATCGTGCATTCACCAATGATCGCGGTCCGGTTTTTCAAGGAACCATCATGGTGTTGATCGACGGCGAAACTTCCGGGCCGGCGGAAGCGATGGCGGCGGCGCTGAAAACGCATGGGCAAGCATTGTTGATCGGGCAAGCCAGCGCGGGACGTGCCGTGGAATATTCGGACTTTCCACTTTCGAGTGGAAAAATACTGCGGATCGCAGTTGGTGAAGTCGTCGGACCGAATGAACAGTCGCTTTTTCCCGGCGGGGTGAAACCGGATTTGCCGGTGGAATTGTCACCCGCGCAAAAACATCAAATCTTTGCTCTGAGCATGCAACGTGGTCTAACGACTTTTGTATTCGAACGCGAACGCCCGCATTTTAACGAAGCCGCGCTCATCACCGGGACCAATCCCGAGTTCGATATCCGGCAGCAGCGCCGCAATCCTGAGGAAAATCTGCATGACGCGGTATTGCAGCGCGCAGTGGACGTGATTACCTCGCTGGCGGTCTTTCAAAAACACTAACGTGGAAACGCTCGAGCAACGTCTCGGCTATCAGTTTCGAAATTCAGCCCTACTCAAGGAGGCTTTAACCCATCCCAGTATCGGCCACGAAAAACAGCGCTATCACGAAGACAATCAACGCCTGGAATTTTTGGGCGACGCTGTTCTCCAGCTTGTCATAACGGAATATCTCTACACTCATTTTCCACGGGAACAGGAAGGCCGACTCACGAAATTGCGCGCGCGCTTGGTTTCGCGCGACGCGCTCAAGGCGCACGCTCAGGCCCTCGATCTCGGCCGGCATTTGTTGATGGGGCGTGGCGAGGAAGCGAGCGGCGGACGCACGCGCGCGTCTACCTTGGGCGACGCTTTCGAGGCGATTATTGGGGCGATTTATCTCGACAGCGATTTCGGTACTGCGCGCGACTTTGTTTTACGCGAAGCGCGTGCCGCCCTCGAGCACGTGCGGGAAGAACCTGTCGACATCAATCCCAAGGGCCAGCTGCAGGAAATTTTGCAAAGCATCGCCATGCGTGGACCGACCTATGAAGTGCTTTCGGCCACCGGGCCTGAACATGCCAAGACCTTTGTCGTGGAAGCGCGTTGGGAAGGAATTGTTCTTGGCCGCGGGACCGGCCTGAGCAAGCAGGCGGCGGAAGTCAACGCAGCAAGCGATGCTCTTGAAAATAAACTTTGGGAAAAGAAGTGATCGTCAGCCCGAATGAGAGGAATTTCAGAGACCGAAATACGACCGGTTAACACGCTGTCATCCTGAACCGCGCAGACGGCGAAGGATCTCTCTTTGCTCGAGGACGTGCCATCCGCTTGAGAGGTTCCTCATGTCTGCGCGATTCAGGATGACGTTGTGACGCTGGTGCTGTCGTGTTCGCTATGCATGATGGATTGAGCGCGAAAATCTTCCCGTGGCCGAATTTCCAAACGAAATGCGAGCGAATGGCGGACGAGACAAATTTTTTTGCAGTCGCGATTGCGCGGGAGAGCTCCACGCCCTTTGCTAACTCCGCCGTAATGGCCGCCGAATAAGTACAGCCGGTTCCGTGCGTTTTCACGTCTGGCACGAATAGAGCCGAAAATTCGCGCGTACGATTGCCGGAAGACAAGACGTCGATTGCTCGCCGCCCTCGGAGATGTCCACCCTTCAATAGGACCGCCGTGCCATACTTTTTCGCCAGCGCTCTCGCGGCGCGATGCATCGCGGCCAAATCTCGAATCGAATCGCCCAGCAATCGCGCCGCCTCATCCAGGTTCGGCGTAAGCAAGGTGGCGAGCGGGAACAGTTCGCGCTCGTAAATCTCGATCGCCTCCGGGGCGAGCAAGGCGTCGCCGGTGGTCGCGACGATTACGGGATCGACCACTACCCGGCATCCTTTTACTTTGCGTAAACTTCGCACCACCTGCGCCACGATTTCTGCGTTGCAAAGCAGGCCAGTCTTAATCCCGGCAACCGGAAAACTTTTCAGCGAAAGCTCGATCTGCACGCGCACGATTTCCGGATCGGCCGGCTGGATGCGCGACACCTTTCCCGGCGTTTCTGCGACGATGCAGGTGATGGCGGTAAGTCCGTAGACGCCGAGCGCGGTAAACGTTTTCAGGTCCGCTTGCGCACCAGCACCAGCGCTACTGTCCGACCCGGCAACGGTGAGGGCGACAGTTGTAGCGGCGCTCTGTGAGCGCCGAGCGTTTTTGTTGGACATCAAATCTGGCAGTCATAGACCGCCGGCACAGAAATCTACGCGCCGTCGCTGCCGATCGCCTCGACCGGGCAACCTTCCATGGCCTCTTTGCAAAGCGCCTCTTCCTCGGGCG
>QHPP01000280.1 GCA_003219125.1 Verrucomicrobiota bacterium | reverse complement strand
CGCTTTGCGCACATTCCAGCGACTCGAGCGCTCACCCGCGGACACAAGTTTGGCGCTTGCCGGCCAGCAACGTCTTGCCACCAAGATGCATGATATTTCCGCCGCTCGCACCACCGCGGAGAAAACGCTCGCCTTGCACGCCGCGGATCCGAACGCTCAGAATCGTGTCGCCTATTACAATTTGTTGCTTGAGAAAGATGTGAGCGCGAACGCCACCAAAGCGAAGGAACTGGTGGCAAAATATCCCGATCGACTCGAATTCCGGGTAACAGCTGCGCTGGCTCTATTGCGGCAACACGATCCCGGGTCCGCGCTCGCGCAGTTCCAGGGACCACCCATCGAGTGGGCGAAAACGCCGCCGTCGTGGCGCGCTGTTTATGCCGCGGCGTTGATAGCAAACGACGAAGACGCGCGTGCCAACGAATTGCTCAAATCCATTCTGCTCGATCGTTTGTCGCGTGAAGAAGCCGCGCTCATCCAACGGAAATAATCCGTTGGAGCCGCTTCGCTGTGCGAAGCGCCTGGTGCCGCTACAATAAACTCGAACCAAACGCGCCCGGCTTGCCCTTCTTCCAGCGCAATTCCGGATTGAGATTGATTTCATCCGGCCGCACATCGAACCCGACCGAGCGTAGCAAATAGGAAACGCCTTCCCGGCTTTCCATCGTTTCTTTCAAGCTGCGGGCAAACAGCTCGATATATTCCTTGTAAGAATCGAGCGCCAGTTTGCCTTCGGCGAAATGATCCGCCAGCGCCTCGTCGTGGTAATCGATCAGATCGATCAACGCCCGCCGCAAATCCATCCGCACTTTCGGATCGATCACGATCTTGAATGGGTTCGCGCCCGCGTCGGGCTTGGCCAGCATTTTCTGCAACGCCGGCGCGTGCGTCGTCGAAACGATTTCGAAATCGCGAGATTCCGTTGCCATCGACCGTCAACCTAGCTGGTCTGCGCCGGGATGAAACGAAAATCGTGGATTCGCGAGAGGTGGACGAAATCGTGCTATAGGGCAAGCGCTCCCGCTTGCCAGCCGGCAGACAGGAATGCCTGCCCTACGAAGAGAACGCGTCTTGTAGTGGCAGTCGCGTACGCCATAGCTCATTGCGAAGGCGGGTGTCGGCTGCAAAATCGCTCGGTTCCTGCTGGCCACACGCCTGCCTCTACAGAACAAAGGCCCGCGACTAAAAGAAAATCGGAATGATCAGAATCGCGACGATGTTGACCACTTTGATCATGGGATTGATCGCAGGACCAGCCGTGTCCTTGTAGGGATCGCCCACGGTGTCGCCGGTCACCGCAGCCGCATGCGCCGGTGAACCTTTACCGCCGTAATGTCCTTCTTCGATATATTTTTTCGCGTTGTCCCAGGCGCCACCGCCGCTCGTCATAGCGATGGCCACGAACAAACCTGTCACAATTGTTCCTACCAAAACTCCGCCCAGGACGACCGGACCGAGTTGTGGAATCACCGCCACCAGAATGACGAACGCCAGCGGCAACAGCGCCGGCACGATCATCTCGCGCAACGCCGCTTTCGTCACAATGTCGACGCAGGTGCCGTAATCCGGCGTGTCTGCCCCGGTTAGAATGCCGGGCTTGGCTTGAATTTGCCGCCGCACTTCGCGCACGACGGCACCCGCCGCCTTCCCGACCGCATCCATGCTGAAGGCGGTGAAGATAAACGGCAGCAATCCGCCGATGAACAGCCCAATGATCACCTTCGGTTCCGTCAACGAGAATTGGAAATCAAACGGCTGACCGTTGCTCGTGATGTGGGCTTTCAGTTCTTCAACGTAAGAACCGAAAAGAACCAGGGCCGCCAAACCGGCCGACGCAATCGCGTACCCTTTCGTCACCGCTTTCATCGTGTTGCCGACGGCATCGAGCTCGTCCGTGGCTGCACGCACTTCTTTCGGCAGATTGCTCATCACCGCGATGCCACCGGCGTTGTCAGTGATCGGGCCAAAGGCATCGAGCGAAATAATAATTCCCGCCATCGACAGCATCGCCATCACCGCTACTGCGATTCCGTAAAGACCGGCGAAATTATAACTCAGCAAAATCGCGATCCCGATGAAACCAACCGGTAACGCCGTCGCGTGCTGGCCGAGGGCGAGACCGGCGATAATGTTGGTGGCGTGTCCCGTTTCGGACGCGCGTGCAATTTTTTGCACAGGCTTGTAATGCATCGAGGTGTAGTAATTCGTGATCACGACCACGATACCCGTCATTAGGAGTCCGATGAGCGAGGCAAAATAAAGATCGGTCGGCGAACGCATCTTGCCGGCGATTTCGACCCCGTTCGGGAAAAGCTGGTGCGTGGCCGGCCAGAACAATACGGCCGAGACCAGCGCGCTCATACCGACCGCGCCCATCAGCACACCAGCCGGCTTACCGCCGCCGAAATTTACGAAGAGAATGCCGCAAATGGCGCCCAGCACCGAAATTCCGCCGAGGACGAATGGGTAAACTATTGCTGCCGGCGCGTTCGCCACCGTCAGTACGCCTACTAAAATCGCGCCGATCAAGCTAACGGCGTAGGTTTCGAAAACGTCGGCTGCCATTCCCGCGCAATCGCCCACGTTATCGCCTACGTTGTCCGCAATCGTGGCCGGATTCCTCGGATCATCTTCTTCCAGCCCGCTCTCGATTTTTCCGACAAGATCGGCGCCCACGTCAGCCGCTTTGGTGTAAATGCCGCCGCCCAAACGCGCGAATACGCTGATCAAGCTTGCGCCCAGCGCGAGCCCGACCAGGCTGCGCACCGCCAGATCGTTTCCGATCATGTTGCGCGCGAAATGATAGAACGTTCCCACTGCCAGCAACGCCAGACCGACCACGAGCAAGCCGGTAACGGCGCCGCCATTAAATGCGACCCGAAGCGCTGCAGTCCGGGTCTGGCTGGCCGCAGCCTGGGTTACGCGCGCGTTCGCTACGACCGCGATGCGCATTCCGATATAGCCCGCCGCCAGCGAACAAAACGCGCCGATTAAAAAACCAAATGCGGTCGGATGATCCTTAAAGAAAAAGAGTAAAAAGAAAATGATCACGGCGATCACGCTGATCGTCATTACCTGGCGGTTCAGATAAGCCTTGGCCCCTTCCTGCACCGCGCCCGAAATCTGCCGCATACGTTCGTTACCAGGGGAGCACCGCAAAATGACGGTTATGAGCAGGAAGGCGCAGCCGAGCCCGATCACCGCGCAGATGAGCGATAAACGCACACCAGACTGGAGGATATCGAAGGCGAGAGGAAGTGTCATAGCCGGTGAAAGCGGGGGACATTAAGCAGGATTAGCCGGGTGGCAACCCGCGAATTCACACCCTTACGCTTTCTCTAACTCTTCCTCTTAGTTGTATTCATAATCGTCTCCGCCCATGATCGCCGAGCAGGAGCATGGAGCATGGAGAACCGTGAATCGAGAATCGTCATTCGCGTCGCCAGTTCGCGAAGCGTCTTGGAGTGCGGCAGCCCTCTGCCGCTTTGGGATCATGGGAGAAATTCCGCGTTCCCCTTCGATCTTCGATTCAAGGTTACAGCTACTTTGACAAAATGACGTGAATGCCGGCCAGTCCGGATTCGCTAGATTGCATCAATGAAGCTCCGAAAGCATTCGAGACGCCTCTAGCTAACGACGCCGTCACTTCTTTCCTGCGGGATTTGCTGTAAGCGGGTGGTCTATCACCGCCGGGAGCGATCCTGCGCCAAATGCTCGGCGCTCCCATAGACCGCCGCTACTGAGCAAACTCTGCATCGCGCGCAAAATAACTGTCTGTCTCAACCCTGTTCTCATTAGACTCATGTGCGTTATGAGAACCTTCATCATTTTGATTTCAACCCTTGCAGTTGCGGCGGCAGAGTGGCCGGAGCCCAAAGGATCTGTCGTGTCCAGTGCGGATGACTACGTCGAAATTCCAAATGCGGCTTGGGCGCCGACGAAAAACAGCACCTATCGCGCAATTTTTGATTCTACCCGCCCCGCCGCTAAACCGACGGAGCTGCTGCCGGCGTTGAATATGGCCGGCTCGGAATTAAACGCGCTCGCGACCGCGAATATCCCCCCGGCGAATGCCAGGTTCGCAATCGTGTTTCACGGCGCGGCAGTTGATGGAATTTTGGATGAGGCCCATTACCAAAGGAAGTTCGGCACGAATAATCCGAACCTAAAAGCAATCGCGGAGATGAAGAAACAAGGGGTGGAGTTTTTCGTGTGTGGGCAGTATCTGGCTGCCGAGAAGATTGAGCCGAAAACTCTCCTGCCCGAAGTCAGGGTGGCGGCGGACGCGTTGCTGGTGCTGATCCATTATCAGAATGATGGATACGCCTTGCTAAGCTTTTGAGTCTATTGTCCTGGCGATCGGTGGCAATGGCGAACAGATCGACCGCGCCGAATGACCCTGTTTCGCGTCTCGGGCAGAGCGTCGCCCTACCAAAGAAATGGCACGCAAGTTGAATTGACAGGCCGAGACTCTGTCGAGCCTGTAACGAAAGTCGCGCTTGTAGATCGCCCTGACGCGGCCCGTTGAAAGCGAACGAACGAGACAGGCACTTTCCTATCCCGCTCGCGTCCCTGGGGAACAAACAAACGCAAATTTTTTACCGCCTCGTCCGCACCCTGGCGAGCGCTGGAACCGAGTATCCAAACTTGTTAGTCCCTAAGAGGCCCAGGATCGCAAAAAGGAGCAGATAGAATGTCGAACCGCTATCTGGAACCTTGTGTGGGGGAGGCGTCGGGCCTGGGGGAGGGGTCGGGGTCGGGCCGGGGGGACGGGTCGGGGCTGGGGTTGGGGTGGGAGTAGGAGAAGAGTGGGGAGGAGGGCTAGGAGTAGGAGTAGAGCGGTGCGGAGGAGGGGTACTTTCGTCACTTTGACCGGGAGGAGTGAGAACAACATAATCCTGGCCAGGACCGGTAAGAGCAATCAGGTTGGCACCTGGTCCAGAATAGGTCTGTAATGCAGCTAACATGCGGCCCGAGCCATAGTCCTTTCCGATAACAGTAAAGGCGTCACCGCCTACGATTTCCCAAATGGCGAGCTGGAGTCCGGCAGCCTTGTTTGT
>QHPP01000279.1 GCA_003219125.1 Verrucomicrobiota bacterium | reverse complement strand
TTGATGCGCGACGACATCCCGCCTGTCGCTACATCGCGACATTCCCGCTCACAGGCTTTGTTTTCGGCGGGCTGCCGCCGGGTATCGATACTCGGAATCGGATTTTGCCGGGCGCGTGGGCAACGCTTGAAAAAGATTTTGCAAATCACCCACCCGCTTACATCGTCGACAACCAAGCCGAGCCAGGCAACCGCTATCCGGTGCGAGACTTCCCGATTCTGGCCAAGCTTATCGCGGAACGGTATCAACCGGTGGCACGAACCGCGGAAGGTGTGATTTATCGGACCAATGTTCAGCCTTAGCTTTCGACAGTTTCAGTTCGCTACGCTTGGGATTGTTCTGCTCACGATCGCGATCCGCCTTCCTGCTCTTTTGCATCCATTACCGATTGATGATGAAGCAGGTTATTCTGTAATAGCTAACGAGATCGTCGACGGAGGTCGTCCCTACATTGACGCGGTCGATCGGAAGCCGCCGCTGTTGTTCTGGACATATGCGGCGATCTTCAAGGTAGCGGGAGAGTACAATTGGAAGGCGCTGCACTTAGTTTCGCTGAGTTGGACGCTGGCCACGATGGCCGGGCTATATGCGATTGGCAAACAACTGTTCGATCGCGAAACGGGACTGGTCGCGGCGCTTTTCTACGGCGTGTTTCAACCATGGGCGGCCTACAAAAACCTGGCGTTCAACGGCGAGATCGTTATGAACCTGCCAATCGTCTGGGCGTGGGCAATTGGATTGAGACGAAGTTCATCGAAATGGCGACCAGGGCTATTGGGGGCGGGGGCGCTCCTTTGCGCGGGCTTTCTGTTCAAACAGCCAGCGGCGATTGCAGCCGTACCGCTCGGCATCTATTTGCTCCTTCCGAGTTATCGGATCAGCCGCGAATTGACAGGCGCCCAGTCTATCATCCAGGCCGCCATTCTCACAACAGGATTTTTTGGAGCTCTTGCTCTTTTCGCAGTCGTGCTTCAGGAACAAGGCATCCTCCGCGAGACGATCTACTGGACAATCCTCGACCATACGATCCCGTACATCTTCTGGAAAAAGGGAATCTTGTTCACGCTAGGTTTCGTTGGGGCATGCTTACCGCTTCTGGTGGGCGCGGCGCTGGCGATTCGAGATCGTCACGGCCTCTGGGCGGGTAAGAACGCTGAGCGATTTGCGCTCCTCGGACTACTAGCCGCATCCGCCATCGGCACGGCGGCGGGTGCGCGCTTTTACGAGCACTATTACATCCAGCTGATTCCACCCCTTGCTTTGCTTGCCGCCCCTTTCTACGCGCACCTTTGGACCGGAAGGATGCAATCGCCTCATTGGTTATTGCGACCTTCTTACACCTACGTCTGGTTGGCGCTCACCATTGTTGCTTTCTCAATCTCGCATTGGCTAGCGCTGGCGGCTCGGAGCGAACCGTTGGAGACGGGACGCTATTTGCTCGAGCATTCTGCTCCAACCGACAGGATTTTCGTCTGGGGCCATAAGACAAGGATATATCTCGACGCGCGACGACGTCCTGCCTGTCGCTACATCTTGTCGTTTCCACTTACTGGATCAGTGTTCGGCGGAACTGTTCCCGGTCTCGACACTCGTTATCGAATCAGGCCATTTGCGTGGGCAACACTCGAGGAAGATTTTAAGAAGCATCCCCCGGCCTACATTGTCGATCTTTACTCTGAGCCCGGCGCACTATATCCCGTGCGAGACTTTCCGATTCTAGCCAAACTTCTCGCGGAACGGTACCAGCCGGTGGCACGAACCGCGGAAGGTGTGCTTTATCGGATGCGCGCTGGCTCTCCTTGATCGCTTGATCTGCCCTGCTTAATCTTTCTGCCGCCGGTTCGACTGCGGCCAGCTTGCAGGGCGAATCAGTAGACAAAGGTTTTAAGCTTGGGCCGGTCGAGGGGTACTGAATCAACGCAAGCGTGCTAAGAGAGTGATATCGGCGAATAGTAATTTTCCAGAACATGGATCTCCCAGTAGGCATCTCGACTCTGCAACACACCGATCGGTGGATTGGCGTCCCGCTTTGCGCAATCTTGACGTTTTTCAGAAGAATCTTTGAGGCAGCGGGTCCACCAGGACCCCGTCGAGTCCGACGGGTTCTCTTTATCAAGTTCGCGGAGCAGGGTTCCACCGTCCTCGCTTATCCTGCCATCCGTCGCGCGACGGGAATGGTTGGACGCGAGAACGTCTACTTCGTCGTGTTTGAGGACAATCGCTTCATTCTCGACGTGATGGAAATCATTCCGGAGCAAAACGTGATCACCATTTCGACCAAAAGTCCGTTCGCACTCGCCATCGGTGCCTTTCGCGCAGTCCTGCGCGCACGCAAGATCGACATCGACGCCGTGATCGATATGGAGTTTTTGACCCGCTTTTCCGCTATGCTCACGTTCCTGACCGGGGCGAAATCACGCGTGGGCTTTCATACGTTTTTTGGAGATGGTCCGTACCGCGGCGACCTAATGACGCATCGGCTTCTCTACAATCCGCATCTCCACACCAGCCAGATGTTCGAAGCTATGGTGGAAGCGCTTACACGAGATCCGGCAATGCTGCCGACTTTCGACTTCAAGCCGCCCGCGACTCAACCCTTTGCCAAATTCAATCCGGCGCCAGGCGAGGCTGCGGAGGTGGATGCATTGCTACGACGTGAGAACCCGGCCGCGGGTTCGGCGCCCCTCATTTTGCTTAATCCAAATGCGAGTGATTTACTACCGTTGAGACGCTGGCCTCCGGTGCATTACGTCGAACTTGCCCGGCGACTGCTCGAACGTTACCCGGACTTGTTCATCGCCTTCACCGGCGCACCGGCCGAGGCGACCGCCAATAACCGACTCGCGGCTGAAGTTAGTTCAAACCGCGTTATCTCACTCGCTGGGAAAACAACTTTGCGTCAGGTCCTCGTCCTTTATACGCGGAGCGAGATTTTGGTCACGAACGACAGCGGCCCGGCTCATTTCGCTTCCATGACACCGATTCGCGTCGTCACATTGTTTGGCCCAGAGACGCCCGCGCTTTTCGGCGCGCGTTCGTCAAATGCAACTGCGCTTTGGGCTGGCATCGCGTGCAGTCCGTGCGTGAACGCCTACAACAATCGGCAATCGGTATGTCGCAGCAACCTTTGCATGCAAGCAATTACCGTCGACGCCGTCTTCGAGAAGGTGGCAAGCATCTACGATTCGCTAAAGGCAGGGGATGCCAAGCTGGGAGGGGAAAATGGGATTGTATCATTTGACATTTTGCAGGGAAAATAATGGAAATGGGGTCATGCAGCATGAAAGCATCTCTTTCGGTGGGAGCGTCTACAAACGATAGGAGTGCTATCAATTCCGCCTACGCGATTGATTTGCTGTAGATTCGATATGTCTTGTAGCGCTGCGCTCCGATCGCTTCGAGAAATCGGTTGATCATGACGTTGTTTTCCAACGTCATACTTAGCTCGCCGTTGAATTCCAACTCGAACATTACCTCTTCAATAATCCGCAGAACCAACATCTCTGCGACGCCATGCTGACGAAATTCTGGACGCACGCCCATCGCAATTACCCTCGCCCTTCTCAGCCGTCGCTTTTCGTATAAGAGCCTGATCAGGCCAATCGGAATACCGAAAGTAGTGAGACGTCCGTTGATTTTCTGGAGCGCGACATTGATATCCGGTAGCGCGATGATAAAACCGGCTCCTTCCCCATCAACCTCCGCGATGGCGGTGAATTCGGGACGTAGTAACGGTTTCATTTCATTCGTCAGATGCGCGAATTCGGCTTCGGTAAATGGCACATAACCCCAATTATCCCGCCAGGCTTCATTATAGATTCGCCTCAGCCGAGTACTCTCGAGCGGCAAGTCCCGCAGATTACCGGGCCGGATTGTAAACCGCCTCCTGGTTTGTAATCTTGTCGCCAACTTGCGTAACCGGGCCGCGGCTCTGGTCGCGTCGCTGAACCACCACGCATAAAAATCCATTCTCTTTTCGAAACCACATCCTTCGATTAGCTCGGCGTAATATGGTGGATTGTGCGCGGTGAGAATGGTGGGCGGAAATTGAAAACCGGCGATCAATAGCCCGCAAACGTAGTTGGTCGAGTAATCAATCGGCCCCATTATTTCGTGCCGACCCTTCCGTCGAAGCCAACCTTCCGCAGCCTCAAAAAGCGCGGCAGCGACTTTGCGATCGTCAATGCACTCGAAGAGGCCAAAGCAGCCGACATTTGAGTGATGCACGGCGTTGTAATTTGGATCGTCGCTCGCCATAATCCGGCCCACGATCTTCTGGTTTTGCCTCGCGAGAAACAAAGCGGCATCGCCGTGCCGATAGAATGGATGACGTTTGCAGTTGAGAAAGGCCTTGCGCTCGATGATCAGCGGCGGCACCCACACAGGATCGTTGTCGTAGATACGCCAGGGAAACCGGATGAAGGCTTTGCGGTCCGCGCGCGACCGCACTTGCGAAACCTTAATCTCGGACACGAACGGCAGATTCCCTAACGTGTCGTCGTCGCCAGTTCAAGCAACGATTGCGACATCTCTTCCTGACGGTAAATCAGCCAGGCGAGCAGGAGATTGAGGACAGTAACTTCAGTCCAAAAATACCAAACAGGCTGACCAATCAACAGGAGGACAAACAAAATAAGCATCCGCGTGTTTGTCATCAATAATCCCCACAACTTAAACATTGGTCTGGCAGACCTTTGGTACCGCGCATTGAACCATTCCGGAATCTGGTGCGGAAACGATCGAATCGATATATCCCGCAATTTTTTTAGATGTGGTGCAAGCATTTCCTGTTGCCGAGTGAAATTCAAATAGAGCGCGAGCAAAAACTTGGGCCACGGCTGA
>QHPP01000278.1 GCA_003219125.1 Verrucomicrobiota bacterium | reverse complement strand
GAACGATCGCAAAACGGCCGAACTCATTATCGGCAATATCGACGACAACGGATTTCTCCAGACGACACCGGAGGAAATGGCGCTCAACACCGGCATTGCCCAAGACGATTTCGAGCACATGCTCACGCTCATCCAAAGCTTTTACCCCCCAGGGGTAGGCGCGCGCGATTTGCGCGAATGCCTTCTTATTCAATTAAAGCGCGACGGCAAAGGCAGTAGCCTGGAATACAAGATCATTGCCGAGCACATGCAGGACTTGGGCAAGCGCCGCTTTCCTGAAATTGCGCGGCGCATGGGCATCAGCGTGGAGCAAGTTCAGAAATGCGCCAATAACATTGCGCAATTGGAGCCGCGGCCGGGCGCGATTTTTGCCGAGGCGCCGAAAAACTATGTCGTGCCGGACGTGACCGTGGAGAAAGTGAACGGCGAATACCAGGTCATTCTCAACGGCGACCAGATTCCGCATCTCCGCATCAGCAATACTTATAAGGACATCATGGCTCAGGATGGGAATGGAAACGAAGTGAAGGATTACATTCGCGATAAAATCCGGAGCGGAAAGTTCCTCATCAAATCGATCCACCAGCGGCAGCAAACCATTTCCAACATCGCGCATCAGATCGTTTCGCGGCAGCGCGATTTCTTCGACAAAGGTTCCTCGCAATTGAAACCGATGACGATGGTGCAAATTGCGGACGCAGTCGGGGTCCACGAGACCACCGTGAGCCGCGCCATCAGCGGCAAATACATGGCGACTCCGCAGGGCGTTTACGAGATGAAATACTTTTTCACGCCGGGTTACCAGACCGCGACCGGCGAATCGATGAGCAACACCAGCGTAAAAGAGGCCATTCTTGACCTGGTGAAAAATGAAGACGGCAACGCGCCGCTCAGCGACAAGGAGATCGTCGAGATTTTGAGCAACCGCGGAATTCCAATCGCGCGGCGCACGGTGGCGAAATATCGCACCGAGCTCAATATTCTGCCGAGTAACATGCGGCGGAAATATTGAGACTTTCGTCTGACGTTGAATCGTTAAACCGTTACATTGTTAAATCGGGAAACACTTTTAACCTTGTAACAATTTTAACATTTTAACGCTTGATGACCCCTTCCTTCCGCGCCGCCGTCATCCAAGAATGGCGCGGGCTGCCGGAGAGGCCAGGATCGCGCGACCGCTGGCAACCGACTTCGCAATTGTTGCCGGCGTTAATGCAAAAACTCGGGCTGAAAGAGCGATTGCGCGAAAGCGAAGTGATCGACGCGTGGTCCTCGATCGTAGGCGAATTCATCGCCGCCCACTCCGCGCCGGTCGCTCTCCGCGACGGCATTCTTTATGTCCGCGTCCTCCAGCCTTCATTGCACTACGAACTCGAGCGGATCGCGAAGACCGAAATCTTGCGAAAACTAAAACGACGCTTCGGTGGCAAAACCATTCGCGACGTTCGGTTTCGTGTTGGATGACGGTATTGGGTAACCATCCGTGTCTCCCGTCGGGACCAAGTCTCTACTTCGTCTCGGCCGGATATTTTAGACTTGCAATCTAAAGAGCTCGGGCTCAAACCGGTCATCACCATGAAAAACCTTCCCCGAACGATTGGATACGTCTTACCCTTGATTGCCCTGGGCGCTGGCATCGTCGTTTTTTCTTGCGCAGATAAGATTCACTCCACCGGCGCCGCGGGCAAAGTAACCATCCAGCAAAGTGGTATTTTAATTCGGCCTGGAACACAGCTCTCAGAGGGCGATCAAACAGCGATGAACGAGATTTTAAAGAGTTACGATAAATCGCTCTACAAGATTCAGACCTATGAAAACGGTCAATTGAAAAAGACTCAAGGTAAACTCAGCGATATGTACATCGACAAGGCCACGGCCTCCGAAGCGGCTAAGGCGATGACGGAAAAAGGCAGCACCCAGTACGTGATTCAAATTGGATTTCTCGACAAAACTCATCAGAGCCCGACGCCGCCGCCGATGTACGCTCTCACCGACAAAACTCACAAAAGCCCAACGCCTATACCGGGGGTTCCCAACAAAACTCATCAAAGCCCGACGCCGCCCGCGCCAACTCCGTCCGACAAAACTCACCAAATGCAGCAACCCACTGGCGCAAGCAAAGAGGCAGAAGACTTGGTAAAACGGCTTACTCCCATTTTAGAAAAATACAGCGGCCGATAGCAGCTATACAATTTCGCGGGAGCGAAAGCTTTGAGCCGAAAGAAGGTATATTTCGCATGCTTTCTTTTGCATTTTCTTTTGATAATCGCTGTTTGTTGTCGCGATACGCTCTCTGTTCTTGGGCACGGCTATACGGTTTTTCCGCCTTCCCTTGAAAGTACTTGGCGCGCAGCCGAAGGCGTAACAACGGCTGCTTTGGGACAGCATTTGGCGGCCTCAAATCCGTTACGTCAAGGACTGGCTGCCTACATGAATGGCGCCGGCATCGACGCGGGATACGGCTTTTTTGCGCCCAACGTTCCAAGTAACTACAAGCTTGTTTTCGAAGTCCATTATTCGGATGGCAAAATAGAATACGAGCTTCCGCACGTTGGTGGAGCGGACACTGGCTTACGAATCGCCACGCTTTTGGACTATGTTGGACAAACTCATTACGACCCGTTGCGTGAGCTCTTGCTAAAGATGCTTGCTTATTCAACTTGGCAATCGCATCCGAACGCGGTGATGATCCGTGCGGTTTTCGGGTTCGTTACTTTGCCCACCGTGAATGATTTTCAGCGTGGGCAAAAAGAGTCCTACGAGTTCTTATATGCGTACGACTTCCGCTTTCATAAGGAGGCGGCTGAGGTGCACAGCCCGTGACGCGAAGCGCGCGATCCAGGGACCGGTTATTCGAGGTTCTCTTTCCGCCCGAAACCACCGACTGGCTCTCTGTACTACGACTGGGCCTGGGTTTGCAGGTGATTCTCCTTTCCATGTCGCTCCGCAGCGATTGGAATCACCTCTTCGCATCAAACGGCGCTGGCTTGATCAGTCGGGATCTGTCAGAAGCGATTTCTACCTTTGAGACTCCACTTTCCCCGCGACTTGGCTGGATTGTTTCGGGCGGCAATGCCCTCGGTTTTGATGAGCAGGCAGTACTATCCCTGGGATGGCTCGCCCTGCTATGTTCCGGCTGTTTGTTAGTGATTGGCCTTTTCTCTCGCCCCGCGGCCATAACAGCTTGGTTGATGCACCTTTGTGCCGTTAATAGCGGCGGATTACTTTCTTACGGAATGGACAACTTTACGACCATCGGACTCTTCTACTTAATGCTCTCGCCGCTACCAGATCGGTTTTCTCTGGACGCGCGCCTTTGGCGTTCACGCACCAAGGATCCCCAGATCCTTGGATTTTTCCGCCGTGTCCTGCAGTTTCATGTTTGCGTCATTTACTTTTTTGGCGGCGTCGCAAAATGCATCGGTCCCGGCTGGTGGGATGGCTCCAGTCTTTGGCGCGCGCTGACGCGACCGCCTTTCAATGTTATTTCTCCTGAAACAATCATCTCATGGAAGACACTTATACCCTTTCTGGGAATTTCGGTCTGTATTCTTGAAACGGGCTACCCCTTGTTCATATGGTTGCGAAGGACGCGGGTAATCTGGTTGATGTGCATCTGCGCAATGCACGTCGGCATCGGACTCGCCATGGGGATGTATCTTTTTGCGTTCATTATGGTTGTCCTTAACATCGCGGCATTTGGACCGGGACTCGGGCTTGCCCCGAGGCAAAAACTCGTTCGCGGCGCGGTCTTATAAAACTAGGTTGCCAGTATTGTCTCAATCCTGAGGCAAGCGAGGTTTCGATCAGTTGTTTGCTCTTCCACCGCAGGCGGCGAGATGATAATGATGGAAGGCGCAAAGGAACTCACCTGTATGCGAAATGTCCGCTGAGCCCGACCCGGATCTCCAGCTAGAGATCGCATACATCCTTTTGATCGACGTTGTCGGCTATTCGAAGCTGCTGGTCAACGAACAGATTGAGCTGATGCAGGAGCTGAATCGAATCGTACGAGGTGCGGAATGTTTTCGAGCGGCGGAAGGGGCTGGTAAACTGATCCGGGTACCAACTGGAGACGGGATGGCACTGCTTTTTTTCCGGAGTCCGGAACAGCCGGTACAATGCGCGGCGGAAATTAGTCAGGCGTTGAAGGAGCACCGGCACATTCAGGTGCGGATGGGGATTCACAGTGGCCCGGTCAAACAAGTTACCGACGTCAACGACCGATTAAACGTGGCCGGAGCAGGGTTCAATGTCGCTCAACGAGTCTTGGATTGCGGAGATGCCGGACATATTCTTTTGTCCCAACATTTGGCGGATGACCTCGCTCAATACCGCTACTGGCAGCCCTCCTTGCATGACTTGGGCGCGTGGGAGGTGAAGCATGGACTGAGGCTTAATCTTGTTAATCTCTACAAGGAGGGCCTTGGCAACCCTGCGATTCCGGCGAAACTGAAACGCGGACCAAGATGGAAAAAGGGAGGGACACCGGTGCGTCCTGTCCGCCCACTGCGCCGGGTGAAATTTGCGCTGGTTGCTGCTCTCCTTCTGGCCGCGCTGGCAGTCACCGGCAGCATTTTGATCTTTTTCCATCGAACGTCGTCCACGCCCGGGGCCGGCGCGGGCATTTCAGTACCGGAAAAGAGTATCGCCATTCTTCCGTTCGATAATCTGAGCGATGACAAACAGAACGCTTACTTCACGGATGGCGTTCAAGATGAGATTCTCACTGACCTCGCCAGGGTCGCCGACCTGAGAGTCATCAGCCGCACCAGCGTCATGCAGTACCGCAGCAGCGCGACCCGCAATCTGCGACAGATCGCAAAGGAACTAGGGGTTGCCCATATCCTTGAAGGAACTGTCCAGCGCTTCGGCAATCAAGTGCGTGTTAGCGCTCAGTTAATTGACGCGAGGACAGACACTCATGTTTGGGCAGAACGTTACGATCGCGACCTGGCAGATGTCTACGTCGGATCTGCGCGCATACGAACTCTACGTTCGGGCCAAGGATTTAATGACGCGCGCCGTTAATGTGCGCGCGGAAAAGAACCTCCTCGAGGCGGCAGATTTACTCAACGAAGCTGTCACCCGTGATCCAATGTTCTTCCTTGGATACTGCGAGTTAGCCAGCGCGCACGATCAAATTTATCTCGGTAATGTCGATCATACACCCGCGCGTCTGGCGCTGGCTGATGCGGCCGTCAAAGCTGCTTTGAAGTTGCGACCTGACTCCGGTGAAGCGCACCTTGCCTTGGCTGAACATCTTTATTGCGGTTTTCTGGACTATGATCGCGCTCGCCAGGAAGTTGAGATAGCTCGCCGCACCCTGCCCAACGAATCCAAAGTGTATGAACTCGCAGGATACATCGATAGGCGGCAGGGTCGCTGGAACGAGTCGGTCACTAATTTGCGGCGCGCCTTGGAGATTGATCCAAACAACTTTTACGTTCTACAACAAATCGCGCGGAGTTATGATTTTCTGCGTGATTTCCCAAACGAAATTGCGGTTCTAGATCGTGTGTTAACAATCGCCGCAGATGACGCAGGCGCACGCTTGCAGCGCGCGGCAATTGATCTCGAATGGCATGCTGACGTGAGCTCGATGCATTCGACTATCGAAGCCATCGTCACTCAGAATCCGGCTCTTGCTGAAGGTTTAGCTAGCGTATGGCTCGATTTAGCTTTGTGCGAACGCGATCATGCTAGCGCTGATCGTGCTTTGGCTGCTGTGCCTGCCGAAGGCTACGGCAATGAGGGATTCACTTTTCCGCGTGCGTGGTGTTCGGCAGTAATTGCCCGCACCCACGGAAATGAAGTGGGCGCCCGTGCCGGGTTCACGGCCGCTCGCGTCGAAGCAGCGAAATTTATGCGCGACCAACCCATCTACGGTCCGGCATTGTGCGTTCTGGGCTTAATCGATGCGGGCCTTGGTCGGAAAGAGGAAGCCATCGGCGAGGGCCGGCGAGCGGTCGAACTACTGCCTGTAAGTAAAGACGCTATTAATGGCGCATTGCTGATCGAATATTTGGCGGTGATTTACGCTTGGTGCGGAGACAAAGATCACGCCATCGAGCAACTTGCGATTGTGACGGACATGCCAAGCAGCGTAAATTATGGCCAATTAAAGCTTCATCCCTACTGGGATCCACTGCGCGGCGACCCGCGCTTCGAGAAGATTGTGGCTTCGCTTGCGCCCAAGTAGGATCGCTGAGTCTGGCGTCCCTGCCCCGCGCGATGAGAATTGGCGCTCGCCGGCCCATATGCTTCTCGCAAAAATTTGCGTGTGGTGTTCCGGATTCTGAACGCGCTCAGCGCATCGCCTGAGCTTAAACGTCACCTTGTGTCCGAAGATTACTGAACCGCAGGACGACATTGCAAATACCGTCAATTATGCGGCGGTAGCAGAATACGTGAAGTAATTCGTCGGCCGAGGTGATTACAAATTAATCGAGACGCTCGGGGAGGAGACCGCGGCGCATTTGCTGACCGGATTTAATTTGGGCAAAGTCGCGGTGGAAGTGCGGAAATTTTTCTTGCCCGAGGTCGACGTTCCGCGCGCCGCGCGAAATCGACCGGGCAAATCGCGTCTGGTCACCTTTGCTACCTAATTTTGTGCTTGTAAGCGCGCGGGCATTGAGTCAAACCGGATGGCCTTATGAAAACCCCATCTGGAACGTTTATAGTTATTGTATTAGCGGTGATCGCTACCGTTTCGATCATTATCTTCCAAGGCTGTGCCACAGGACCCGATAAAGGCCGCCAAGACAACAAGTACCTTCTGAAAATCGGAAAAGACCCAGACAGCTTTGTCGACTTCAAAGACAATCCGAACGAGGGAAAGAATCGATTCGATGCCGTATTAAGAAAGCTTCCCAACGAACAATACAACATTCGATATAAGAAAGATGAGTCCGCCGACGTGGTCGATCCTTACCACCCGCCAAGCCTCAGTCTTAAAACCGATAAAATTACAACATCCGCCTTGGCGAAAAACGAGCCACCTGGAGATCCGAATATTACGCAGAAAGTTCAATCTAATAACATAGCGGATATACAGGAAGTTCTTAAAGCATTGAAGTCGTCCCCTTAATAGGCGCTTCAAGGCCCCGGAACTCGTGTTGCGCCAGCAGCGTGTCTTATTGGCGTGGTTCGTCCTGCATTTTGTTCTGATCATCACAATTTCATGTCGCGACATAGTTTGGCTGGTCGCGCACAAACTAACGATACTTCCTGCTCCTTTTAGGGCCGCTGCCCAGGAAGTAGAGCCAATCGCAGCCAAGGTGCTTGGTGACAAGCTATCGACGTCAAATCCGTTTCGGCGTGCGCTTCTAACCTATTTGCACATCGCAGGAATCGACAGGGGTTATGGCTACTTCGCGCCCAATGTTCCCGCCGGATATAAAATAGTCTTCGAGCTGCACTATCCTGACGGACGAGTTGAATATGAGCTCCCCGCCGTAAACAGCGGGGCGGCTGGATTGCGCGTCGCCACCTTGCTCGATGAAATCGGACGGACCCGTTACGATCCATTGCGAGAATACATAATAAAAACGCTTGCTGCTTCTATTTGGCGTAAGCATCCGGGAGTCAAAACGGTGCGCGCCGTTTTCGGTTTGCTGAACTTGCCCACTCCCGCCGAGTTCGAGCGTGGCAAGCGAGAGTCGTACGATTTTTTGTATGCCTATGACTTCAGCCGCGCTGAAGAACCGGCGAAGGTGGAAAACCCCTGAAGCCGATGACTCAATGGAAGGAGCGGCTGCGGGTTTTTCTATTCCCAACTGAGACTGACGTCTGGCTTGGTCTCTTAAGAATCGGTCTTGGGCTTCAGGTTCTGTTCTACGCGCTCTCGCTGAGAGCCGATTGGAATTATCTGTTCGCCGAACCTGGGGAAGGCTTGATCGGTCGCGCCTTGCCAGAAGCGTTGCTCTCGACGGAAAGTCCGCTCATTCCGAGACTTGACTGGCTCGTTATGCTGACGACGCGAACTGGTTTTTCGCAATCAACGTCTCTTTAGATCGTCTGGTGGGTTTTGCTTTTCGTGGGCTGCTGCCTGCTCATCGGAATTTTCTCTCGCGCATCAGCAATTTTGGCCTGGTTCGTTCATCTTTGTGCGGCTGAAAGCGGAGGATTCATCTCCTACGGAGTCGACAATTTCATGACGATCGGACTTTTTTATTTGATGTTATCTCCGCTGCCCGACCGGTATTCACTCGATCACCGATGGCGAAAGTTGCGATCGAAAAATCCACATTTGCTCGGGTTCTTTCGCCGTGTGTTGCAAGTTCATCTCTGTCTCATTTATTTTTTTGGAGGCGTAGCAAAATGCCTGGGGAGCGGCTGGTGGGATGGTTCGAATCTTTGGCGCGCGCTCATCCGTCCACCATTCAACCTGATTGCACCGGAGATACTCATCCGTTTGAAATATATGTTCCCCGTCGCCGGCATCGCGATCTGCCTGCTCGAAATCAGTTACCCTGTTTTTATTTGGAATCGGAAGACACGAGGAATCTGGTTAACGTGCATTTGCACGATGCATCTCGCGATCGGACTAACCATGGGCATGTATCTTTTTGCGTTCATCATGATCGTCCTTAACCTCGCGACCTTTGGACCCGGGCTAGGTCTTGCGCCGAGCGAAAAGCTTGTTCGCGCTACCCTCTCGTAAAAACTAGATCGCCGTCATTGCCTCTTCCTCTAAAACAGACGACTTTCCGACAAGTTGTTTGCTCTCCACCCCAGGCGGCAAGATGATAATCATGGAAGGCACAAAGGAAGCCCCCTACCTCCGAAATGTCCGTTGAGGCCAACGCAGATCTCCAGCTTGAGATCGGGTATCTTTTGCTAATCGACGTTGTTGGTTATTCAAAGCTGCTCGTGAACGAGCAGGTCGAGTTGCTGCAGGAACTCAATCAAATCGTGCGAAGCACTCCCTCTTTTCGGAACGCGGAAGCAACCGGCAAATTGATTCGGCTCCCAACCGGAGATGGGATGGCGTTGGTTTTTTTCCGCAGTCCGGAAGAACCGGCACAATGCGCTTTGGAAATTCACACGGAATCGAAGAGTCATCTAAATCTTAAATTACGCATGGGCGTTCACAGTGGCCCGGTCAATCAAATCACCGATGTGAATGACCGCTCCAACGTAGCTGGAACCGGAATCAACGTGGCGCAGCGGGTAATGGATTGCGGAGATGCCGGACATATTCTCTTGTCCAAACATGTGGCGGACGACCTCGCCCAATACCGCCACTGGCAGCCTTACTTGCACGACCTTGGGGAGTGGGAGGTAAAACACGGGCTGAGACTTAGTCTCGTTAATCTCTACAAGGAGGGCCTCGGCAACCCTGCGATTCCGGAGAAACTGAAACGTGGACAAAGGTGGAAGAAGGGGGGTACACCGGTTCGTCCTGTCCGCCCATTACGTTGGCTAAAATTTGCGCTCGTCGCTGCTCTCTTGCTGGCCGCATTGGCGCTGACCAGCACCTTTTTGATCTCTTTCCGTCGAGCTTCATCGACGGCAGAAACCTTTTTCGGGTTACCCGCGATGGTTCCGGTATCTGCAAAGAGCATCGCAGTGCTCCCGTTCGAGAATCTGAGTGACGAGAAAGAGAATGCTTACTTTGCTGATGGCGTACAGGATGAAATCCTCACTGGCCTTGCCAGAGTTGCCGACCTGAAAGTGATTAGCCGAACATCGGTGATACAGTACAAGACCGGTGCCAAACGAAACCTTCGCGAAATCGGCGCGGCGCTCGGCGTAGCGCACGTGTTAGAAGGCACAGTGCAGCGTGCCGCCGGTCGGGTGCGCGTCAACGCTCAGTTAATCGATGCGCGAACGGACAGCCAGCTCTGGGCGGAACGTTACGATCGGGATGTTGCCGATGTGTTTGGAATCGAAAGCGAGCTTGCCGGGAAAATAGTTGCGCAGCTTCAAGCCAAAATCTCTCCGAGCGAAAAAGCGGCCATCGAGCAAATACCAACGACTGATCTTGTAGCTTACGATCTGTACGTTCGGGCCAAGACACTCATCGCAACTGCCGTTTACAGTACACCCTTACAGGAGGGCCTGTCCGAGGCTGTTCGGATGCTGAATCAAGCAATCGAACGCGATCCCGCCTTCGCGTTTGCCTATTACCAACTTGCCCACGCTCATGATCTCATCTATTTCGGCGGTCTCGATCACACTCCGGCGCGATTGGCCATGGCCGACGCGGCCGTTCAATCGCTCACGCGCTTACTTCCAAATTCTGGTGAAGCGCATCTTGCACTCGCTAAGCATTTGTACTGGGGTTATCACGATTACGACCGCGCTCGGAAGAAACTTAGTCTGGCGCAGAAGAGTTTACCGAACGATCCGTGGGCGTTTGTGCTGGCTGGCTATATCGACCGACGACAAGGACGCTGGGCTGAATCGACCAAAAATCTCGAGCGCGCAGCCGAGCTCGATCCGCAAAACCCTCACGTTCTCCAACAAATCTCTGCCAGCTATAATTTTCTGCATCGTTATGCTGATCAAGTGCGCGCTTTGGATCGCGCAATTGCGGTTACTCCAAAAGAAGCAGTGCTGCGCGCTTCGCGTGCGGAAGTCGAGCTTGATTGGCATGCCGACACCCGTCCGCTGCTATCCACAATAGAGGCGATCCTCGCTGAAGATTCGCGCGAAGTTAATAACATTGCCCAGCAATGGCTTCGCGGATCGCTGTGCCAGCGCGATTTCGATGGTGCGCTGCGCGCCCTCGCTGCT
>QHPP01000258.1 GCA_003219125.1 Verrucomicrobiota bacterium | reverse complement strand
CCGACGCAAGTTTGATCGTCGCTTTCAATTCGCTCAATAACTCGATCGACAATGCGTTGCGACGCTCGGGTCGGTTCAGAGTTATAATGGTGATCTGCGGTGTTTTCTTTTCAATCAGAACGACGGACATAAAGATAATCGTGAATATGCTAATTGCGTGCGCTAAAGGTCGCGCTTTTGAGTTAGCTTTCCATCATGGAATCCGTCAAGCTCATCGAATGTCCGCGTGACGCCTGGCAGGGAGTCAGGCTTCAAATCCCGACGGAGCGTAAGGTCGAATACCTGCGCGGACTGGTCGCGGCAGGTTTCCGACACATTGACGCGGTGAGCTTCGTTTCACCGAAGGCTGTTCCGCAGATGGCCGACAGCGAAGAGGTACTCGCGCAACTTGGCCCGCGCAACGACGTTGAGATCATTGGAATCGTCGTTAATGAAAAAGGTGCGGAGCGCGCCATCGCAACCGAAGCGGTGACCACGCTCGGTTATCCCTGTTCGGT
>QHPP01000257.1 GCA_003219125.1 Verrucomicrobiota bacterium | reverse complement strand
ATCGCAGAAGGAGAATCAGGCGGTGCTCGAGAAAATTAAGACCCGGGCAGATGACGCAGGACTGGCAATGGTCGCTTACATTTCAATGGCGTTCGGCAATCCGTACGGCGATCCGTGGAGCGAAGACAAAGTCGCGGAAGCGGTAGAAACTATCGCAGGACAGGGCATTCGGTCCATCTCGATTGCCGATACGATCGGGGCCGCCGATGCAGAATTGATTCATCGTCTGGTCGCCGCAGTTTTGCACGACGGCGGTGACTGCGAAGTGGGCATTCACATGCACACCACGCGCGACGAAGCGACGGCAAAAGTACTTGCTGCCTACGATGTGGGATGCCGACGTTTCGATGCAGCGATTGGTGGACTCGGTGGTTGTCCCTTCGCGCAAGATCAGCTCATCGGAAATGTGCCGACGGAAGAAGTGTTGCGGGCGTTAAAGCAACGTGGATTGGACTTGTCGATCGAGCGCCAACTCCCTGTAATCGCCGCGATGAATGCCGCCATTAGCGATGAATTTTTGGCGGACGCTGCAGCGGCTGATTAAACCTGAATCACACCGGTATGAAAGCGCCCTTTCGCCGGCGGCCGGCTAACGTAACTAAGAAGGCCCATGAGGACGTCGCGCGTCTCATGCGGTTGAATAATGGCATCGACCCAGCCGCGCGCAGCGCCATAACGAATGTCGGTTTGCTCTTCATAATTTGCCTTCACTTTGGCGCGTAATTCTTCGAGCTCCTCAGGCGCGGCTTTTTTATCTCCGCGTTCTTTTGCGCGAGCGAGAATGGAAAAAACAGTGTCGCTGGCCTGCGCCGCACCCATCACAGCGTAGCGTGCATTTGGCCAGGCCAAAATAAAGCGCGGATCATAAGCCCTGCCGCAGAGCGCGTAATTTCCGGCGCCAAATGAGCCACCGACCACGATGGTGATTTTCGGCACGATGGAATTACTGACCGCATTCACCAACTTCGCCCCACTGCGGATGATTCCACTTTGTTCCGCAGCCTTTCCCACCATGAATCCCGTCACATCCTGGAAGAAAAGGATCGGCAGTCCGACCTGATTACAATCCATCACGAAACGCGCAGCTTTGTCGGCGCTGTCGGAATAAATGACGCCACCCATTTGGATCCCTTCCGTCTTGGTGCGCACTTGCAGACGCTGACTGGCAACGATACCGACCGCACGATCACCGATTCGCGCATAAGCCGTTACCAAAGTCTTGCCATAATCAGGTTTGTATTCATCGAGAGAATCGGCGTCGATAATGGTGGCCAGCAAATCGCGTGCATCATAGTTCTTGTGGCCATCCAGACTGATTAAATCGTAGATGGCATCACTTGGTTTCGCAGCATTCTTGCCGTCGGGCATTACACATTTCTCGTTAGCTTCCGGCAGCAACGCCATTAAGGAACGCAGTTTTTCCAGGCACGCTTCATCATTCTTTTCGTAAAAATCGACCGTGCCACTGATCTCGGAATGCATTTTCGCGCCGCCGAGTTCTTCCTGATCGACGATCTGTCCAATGGCGGCTTTGACCAGCGAAGGGCCGGCGAGATAGAGACCGCTACCTTCGGTCATCAAGATCTTGTCGCACAACACCGGCAAATAAGCCCCGCCGGCGACGCAATTGCCCATGATGGCGGCGAACTGCGGAATCCCAGCGGCGGAAATAACCGAATTATTCCGAAAGATACGCCCGAAATCGTCCTCATCTGGAAAAATTTCATCCTGCATTGGCAGAAATACACCGGCGGAATCGACCAGATAGATCAGTGGCAAATTATTTTCGAATGCGATCCGCTGCGCGCGAATTAATTTCTTCGCCGTCTGCGGGAAGAATGCGCCAGCTTTCACGGTAGCGTCATTAGCGACGATCATGCACGGCACATTGGCGACATTGCCGATGCCGGCGATGGCACCGGCTGCCGGGACGCGTCCCCACTGCTCATACATTTTGTAGGCGGCCCAAAGTTCGATCTCGAAAAATTTTGCGTTGCGATCGAGCAAATGGGCGATGCGTTCGCGCGCGACCAGCCGCCCGAGCTTGTGCTGGCGCTCCTGGCCAGCTTTGCCACCGCCTTCGCGCAACTGTTCTTCTTCCGCGCGAATTTTCTCGCAGCGGTCGCGCAGCGTTTCAGCCTTAGTTCGTAAGGACATGCGATGGACGCTTAATCCGGCGCGTGCGTTACTTCAAGCGCGGTGGCAGGCTCGCCCTTCCACCAACTGTGACCCGGCGTCTAGTACGCGTCCGAATCGGAATGATAACCAGAGTCGCCGCGAATGCTGCTCAAGCGTCTGCGACTGCCACGCTCGGAATCGGCCCGATTGAGACAGCCCGCGGCTACTTTTAGGAGGAAGGGAATGGCCGCCAGCGTACCCACGGACATCAGGGCGATGGCGGTAGCTTGTCGTGCGGGGCGTTTGATCCGATCCGCCACCAGCAAACCGACGCCGAGTCCGATCGCGGTGCGAGTGAGCGCGAGAAGCGGATCGACCGGTAGATCGTTGGGCGGTTTCGGAATGGATATCGTTAGCGGCATTCGCGTATTCCTATACGGCGCGAGAGCGAAAAATAAATGGGAAATTGTTGCAAGGGTGTAAAAAACGACCGACGAACTTCAAAGCGGACATGGAAATTTATGCATTAATTCTCGCCGGTGGCAGCGGCGAGAGGTTCTGGCCGCTGAGCCGGCGGGCTTTACCAAAGCAATTGCTGCGCCTCGGTTCCGATTGTTCACTGTTGGAGGCTACGGTTACGCGTTTGGACGGATTAATCCCCCCTTCACGCATCCTTGTTTTAACCAATGTGGACCAGGAAAAGGGTGTGCGTGAATTACTCAAGAATATCCCGTCGGGCAATATCATTGCCGAACCGTCAAAACGCGACACCGCCGCGGCCGTCGCGCTCGGTGTAGCGTGGGTCGCCGCGCGCAATCACACCGCCGCGATGGTTATTCTTCCCGCCGATCACGTGATTAAAGAAACAGCGGCATTTCAGAAAATCATTGGTGATGCGGTTGAAGCAGCGGAAAAAAAGAGCGCGCTGATCACGATCGGGATCCGACCGGCTTCGGCCCATCCTGGCTTTGGTTACATTGAAATGGGTGAGGCAATTTCGGCCAAGCCAGGTCTCTTCCGGGTCCTCCGCTTTCGTGAGAAACCGAATGTCGACCTGGCCGAATCCTTTATTCGCAAAGGAAATTTTCGATGGAATGCCGGCATGTTCGTCTGGACCGTGCCAACAATTCTCACCGAGTTTAACCGGCACGCGCCAGAATTTGGGCGATTCATTGCCATGATGAGCGGTCCCGACGCCTTCGAAAAAAACTGGGGCGAAAAATTCTCGAAGCTTCCGAGAACTTCCTTCGATTACGCTGTGATGGAACACGCGGACCGCGTGCTGGTGCTGGAAGCGGAATTCGATTGGGATGACGTTGGCGGCTGGCAGGCGGTGGCGCGGTATTTTCCAAAAGACAGCCGAGGCAATGCTGCCAACTGCGGCCTCACTACACTCGAGGCCAGCGATAACATTGTCTTTGACGACGCTGGCAATAACGTCGCTCTTCTCGGCGTAAACAATTTAATTGTCGTTAGGACTGGCGATGCGGTGCTAGTCTGCCATCGGCATCACGCTGAGAAAATCAAAAACCTGGTCGCAAAATTACCGGAGGAATTGCAGTGAACCAGATCCTGGGCGTCGATCTGGGAGAGGCGCGCACCGGTGTCGCCCTCTCCGATGAATTGCGGATGCTGGCGCATCCATTGGAGACGATCGAGAGCAATTCGGCGGAGACGGTAGTGCGGAGAGTGCAGAAGATCGCAGCGGAGCGCCAAGTGGATTGCGTGGTAGTCGGCTTGCCGAAGCAAATGAACGGGACGCTCGGTCTGGCGGCGGAAAATGCCCAACGTTTCGTCGAGAAATTGCGACCGCTGGTTTCGTGTGAAGTCCTAACCTGGGATGAACGGCTCTCCACTGTCGCAGCGGAAAGGGCGTTGCGAGATGCGGGAAAGAAAACGCGTGAGACGCGCGGCATTCGGGACCAAGTCGCCGCACAAATCATCCTGCAAAGTTATCTCGACCGGCTGAATGCGTGAATCACGCCGGCTAAAGTTGGTTATCGGTTACGACGGACGAGATTTCGCCGGCTGGCAAAGCCAAAAGCACGGCAACACCATTCAGGATCACCTCGAAGGGGCATTCGAACGGGTTTGCGGGACACGCCTGGCCGTGACTGGTTCGGGACGTACCGACGCCGGGGTGCACGCGCTCGGGCAGTGCGCCCATGTGGATGTTCCAGTCGCGCAATTCGTGCCCGAGCGCTGGCTCAAAGCGTTAAACGGCGTGCTGCCGCCAGCGATCCGGATTTTGCGGGCTCGATTTGTCGCGGCAAGCTTTCATGCTCGCTTTTCAGCGAAGGGTAAAGTTTACCGTTACCGAATCATAAATAGCACGGTCCGACCGCCGCTGGAGATCGGAAGGGCATGGCATATCGGCTCTCCGCTTGATCGGGAGGCGCTTGGGCGAGCGGCCAAATTCTTCGTTGGCCGGCATGATTTCGCCGCCTTTGCCGCAAATCGCGGAAAAGAAGAACGAAGTACCATGCGGACGGTGGAATACATCCGGGTCACTGGCAGGCGCCACCTGCTCAAGATCGAATTTTCGGCGGACGGATTTCTCTACAAGATGGCGCGATTGATGGTGGGCGCGATGGTCCGCTGCGCGCTCGGGAAAGAGAGCCTCCAGTCAATCGAATTGCGATTGGAACGGCCTTCGCGGGCAGCAGCGCGTTTTGTCGCTCCGGCGGGGGGTCTATACCTGGTTCGCGTTCGCTACTAACCTGCCGTAAATCCGACGCGAGCGCCGACCTGACGGTGTCTCGCTTGGGGCAGCCTACCTACTTCGCAATCGTGATGCCTCATGCTGATATGGAGCTGTCTGCCGAAAACGCCCCACGCCCGGTTCCGGCAAGCTTGCTCGCAACCCTCGGTGAAATTATCGAATCAGGGCGAATAAAAGTCGTGCCTGAATTGGCCTTGCGGGCAGTAGGTTAATTTCGAGGCGAGTTAACAATCGAATATTGCAGGTGCAACAACGCAGTGTTCACTGCCTTCGGGCTCTGGTTCACTCCTGGCGATCGTTGCGGCCGAGTTGGTTCTCCAGAATTTTGCCGAGGAGGAGAAGAGCAACGCCACAAAACATTCCCTTGGCGAAGAAATAGGTTGGGATTCCACCCGCAATAATATTTGCGGGAACGATCGGTTTATCTTTGTCCTCTTTCATGGCTGCGAATGAGCAGAGGATGAAAATAAGGAACGCGATTAACGGATTAAAAATCCCCAGGTAGGTGCGCATGAGAGGACAGAATGCCGAACCAATTCGCGAAACGCGAGCAAAAGTCCGAGCCGGATTGGTCGTTTTTCTATTTCAACCGCGGCAGGAGTCCCTCCAATATGCTCGCAACCGATTCTTCCACGCTTTGATGATTTGTTTGCACCACAATTTCGGGATCGACGGGCGATTCATACGGTGCATCGATGCCGGTAAACTCTCGAATCTGCCCCGCCCGCGCTTTCTTATAAAGATCCTTCGGATCGCGCTCTTCGCAAACCTCCAACGGCGCATCCACGAATACCTCGATAAATTCCGCATTACCTTCCATCGCAATCGCACGGGCCCGCTGCCGATCCGCCCGATAGGGCGAAATAAAGGCGGTGATGACGACATTGCCGGCGTCTGCCATCAACTTTGCCACCTCACTCACGCGCCGAATGTTTTCGACCCGGTCGTCCGGCGCAAACCCGAGATTGGAATTCAAGCCATGCCGGACATTGTCACCGTCCAGGACATAGGGATGCATTGCCCGGATAAAAAGTTCTCGTTCGAGTGCTTGCGCGATTGTGGATTTGCCAGACCCGGAAAGACCAGTTAGCCAGACCACGGCACCGCGATGTCCATGTTGGGCAGCACGCGCCTGCGCGGTGATTTTTCCTTCGCTCCAGAAAATATTCTTGCTCTTGATCGCGCCGCGATCGGTATAAACACCCCCATGAATAATCCCGCCGCCGCAAATCATTCCATCATCTACCAGAACAAAGCGACCGAGAGGTGGAAGGCGATCGTGGTTATCCAGCACAATCGGAGCACGCGTTTGAATTGTTAGGCGGCCAACCTCATTGCGCGCGAGCTGATCGGCCTTGGTCGCGCTCCGTTCGAGGGATGAGGAATCCATCACCTGATCGAGCGATACGATCTGACACTTCACTTCCTGGGTCGCCAGGCGCGCAGTGTAAAGGTGCGATAAATGCGCTGGCTGACGCGCGATCCAAAAAAGGTCAGCATGAAAACGATTCGTTTCGATGGGCGCATCTTTTGAATGCGAGCCAACGTAACCTCGCTCGACGAAAATTTGTTCGCGCAACGTGATACCAATCGAATCGCCGGCAATCGCCATTCCGTTCTGTGTGCGAGCCGACGTTTCAGGCGGCGTAATAGGCCAATGCTCGATCGACTGGACAGCCGAGGTTTTGTTGGCCGGCGAGAAAACTAACTCGTCGCCAACTTGAAGGGTTCCCGTTTCGATGCGGCCGGCGATAATTCTGCGATCGTCGAATTTGTAGACATCCTGCACGCAAAAACGCAGCGGCAGATCGGTTGGCGGGGCAAGTGACGTCATCTCGTCGAGCGCCTCAGCCAGAGTCGGCCCTTTATGCCACGTCATTTTGGTACTGCGGGCAGTGATGTTCTCACCAAATCGTGCCGAGGCTGGAATAAAAACGTTGGTCTCCAAATTCAGCGTCTTCAAAAATTCGCGATATTTCTTTTCGATCTCGAGGAAGCGGGCCTCGGAATACTCTGCCAGGTCCATTTTATTGACCACGACGCAGAATTGCCGCACCCCGAGCAAGCTCAGTAAATAAGCGTGCCGTTTCGATTGCTCCTGCACGCCTTCGTTTGCGGCAATCACAAGCACAGCCGCATCCGCGCTCGAAGCACCGGTGATCATGTTTTTTAAGAACTCTTTGTGACCGGGCGCATCAATAATCATGTAGTTCCGTTTCGCGGTTTTGAACGGAATCTGTGTCGTATCGATGGTGATGTTTTGTTCTTGTTCCTCGAGCAAGGCATCGAGGAGAAAGGCAAATTCGAACTCCATGTTCTCGGCCGCGCAGGCGCGCTGTACCTGCTCGAGTTTCCCTTCCGGCAGCGAATTCGTGTCGCTCAGGATGCGACCGATAAGGGTGGACTTGCCATGATCGACGTGGCCGACAAAGACGACGCGCAGCGTCGTCTGGCTGCTGATTGCCGGTCGCTGGATGGTGGATGCCCGATTCTCGAGGCTCGTTTGTCGTTTGCTCATTTTCTGATCGGATCAGCAACTAGAGAAAGCCTTTCGCCCGCAACTTCTGCATGGCGTTGCGCTCATGGTGGTCCTGGGCGCGGCCGGCGCGCTCACTCGTGCGGGTGGTTTCTAATTCAGCGATGATGGCCTCAATCGTATCTGCGTTGCTCGTGATCGGTTTCGTAATTGGACTGCAGCCGAGCGAGCGATAGCGCTGGCCATTTTTTGCAAAGTACATTTTTGGAATCGGAATATTTTCGCGCTGGATGTAGCGCCAAATGTCAACCTCGGTCCAATCTAACAGCGGTTGCACTCGCACATGCTCACCTTTCGCGCCGGTGGTGGCGAATTGTCCCCAGAATTCCGGCGGCTGATCCTTGTAGTCCCATTCGAATTGCGCGTTGCGCAGCGAGAAATAGCGCTCCTTGGCCCGGGTCGGATCTTCATCGCGCCGGATGCCGGTGATGAGCGCGTCCCATTTATATTGCGCCATCGCCTGCTGAAGCGCGACCGTTTTCAATTCATGCGTCACCGTCACTGGGTCGTGTGTTTCGTAGCCGATGCCGCGGGCGCGCGCTTCCTCGTTGATCTTTACGATCAGGCTCAATTTGTAATGTGCGGTCGCCCATTCGCGGAACTCGAGCATCTCCGGAAACTCATAAGTGGTATCGATGTGCAAAACCGGAAACGGCACCCGACCGAAAAAGGCTTTGGACGTTAACCAGATTAATACATTTGAGTCTTTGCCCATCGACCACGGCATCGCAATATTTTTAAACGCATGGTAGGCTTCGCGAAAAATAAAGACGCTCTGATTTTCGAGCCGATCGAGATGGGTGCGAGTCGTCGTCATCAAAGTTTTTGAGGAGGCGTTCTATACAATCGAAAGTTCTAATTGCAAAGGGACGTGAAGCTCCACCGATGTAGCAGATTTTGTGCGCTCCTCGGTCCTTTGTGCCGCTAAGGGCCGCGACAAGGTGAAGTTTACATTGCGCTTGGTCATTATCTTGCATGCCGACCCGCTCAAGTTAGTGTTGGGCTGTGCCGCAAATTGCCGCCTACGATTCAAAAATTGAGGGCAACGTCATCTTCACACAGCTCGACGCTGCCATGAACTGGATGCGCAAGAATTCGCTCTGGCCAATGCCGATGGGCCTGGCTTGTTGCGCAATTGAACTGATGGCGACGGCAGCTTCGCGATTCGATATCGCACGTTTTGGTTCCGAGGTAATGCGGTTCTCACCGCGGCAATGCGATGTTATGATTGTTGCCGGCACCGTTACTTACAAAATGGCGCTGGCCGTAAAACGTATTTGGGAGCAAATGCCAGAACCGAAATGGTGCATCGCCATGGGCGCGTGCGCGTCGAGCGGCGGGATGTATCGCAGTTATGCCGTGTTGCAAGGCATCGATCAACTTATCCCGGTAGACGTCTACGTTTCGGGATGTCCTCCTCGTCCGGAAGCGCTGCTGGAAGGATTGATTCGCTTGCAGAAAAAAATTGAGGGCGAACAGGCGTTTTTGAATCAGAAGCCAAAACTTGCCCACGAGCTTATTCCCGAAATTGAGAAGCGAACTCCCCCGCGGCCTTCCATCCGTGGCGGTGTTCCGAGAACTGCGCCATCCACGAGTTCGGTCGCGTGAATTTTATTCCTATTCGTATTCTTGCTCCTATTCCTGCTCATGAAGAACAGGAATAAGATTAGGAATAGGAGGCTGAGATGACCGGACAGGAGTTACTTAAATCGATCAGCCGTCTCGTCGGCGCCAAAATTCAGAGCCGGATTGAGTTTCGTGACGAGACAACCTTCAGCATTCAGCCGGAAGATCTGCGCGAAGTGGCCAAGTTCTGCCGCAACGAACTTTCGTTTGATTACTTAATCGATATTTCCAGCGTCGACAATTTCGGTGACGAACCACGATTCGAGGTCGTCTATGAGCTTTACTCAATGACGCTCGCGGTCCATCTGCGGCTCAAACTCGCGGTCAGGGAAGAAGTCTGCTCGGTCGATACGATATCGGACATTTGGCCGACAGCCGATTGGCATGAGCGAGAGATTTACGACATGATGGGCATCCGCTTCAACAACCACCCGGATCTGCGCCGTATTCTGATGTGGGACGGCTATCCGTTCTTTCCGCTGCGAAAGGATTTTCCCCTCGAGGGTTTGCCCAGTGAAATGCCCGACGTCGCGTTCACCTCCGCCGCACCGATGGAAGGCGGGCCGTTCGTCACTCAACCGTCGACTGCGACGGCCAAGGATCGCGAGCCGCGCGCCAAGCGTCCCGATCTGAACCAATAGTTGGAACTTGCGGCGTTATCTCTCGGTTGCGTTGGCTGGAGGGTTGATTGCGACGGCCGCCGCCTTTTTGTTTCAAGCGCGGCAAAAACCAGCGGCAAATGCGTCGACGAAAGCCGACATGATATTGGTGGAAAAAAGCGCGCGCCGCCTAACGCTATTTTGTGCCGGGCGAAAATTAAAAGAGTATCGGATGGCGCTCGGTTTCTCTCCAGTTGGCCCGAAGCAAAGCGAAGGCGATGGGCGGACGCCGGAAGGAAATTACACAGTTGATTTTCACAAGTCCGACAGCGCCTTCCATCGCGCCCTGCACATTTCCTATCCGGACGCGGCCGACAGCGCGCGGGCGGCAGAGGCGGGTGTGGCGCCGGGCGGGGATATTATGATTCACGGTTTACCGAATGGCTTCAGCGCATTGGCATCAGCTCATCGCCTGCGCGACTGGACCGCAGGCTGCATTGCCGTGACTGATTCCGAGATGGACGAGATTTGGGTATCAGTGGCCGATGGGACACCGATCGAAATTAGACCGTAGCGTAAGGGGATTCGCCGTGGGCAAAATATTGTTAACCGCGACAAATCGATTGCAATTTGCGGCCTGACAACGCGTGTCCTTTCAGGTGTCAGCTACAGGTTCGGCAACGTTTCCGCTAGCAGGCGGGAAAAATCGTTTGCTGCCTTGTGGCCAGTCTTCAACACTTCGCCGTGACTGAGTCTTGTTGACGAAAGTCCAGTAGCCAAATTTGCAATGCAGGAAAATCCCGCGACTTCCATTTCAAGCGCATGCGCCTGGATTACTTCGGGCACGGTAGACATCCCGATCGCATCGGCGCCGAGGTTTTGCAGCATTCGGACCTCCGCCGCGGTTTCGTATTGCGGGCCGATGACGGCGGCGTAAACGCCCTGGTGCAATAGCACGCCGATCTTCTGCGCCGCATCGCCAAATTGTTTCTGCAATCGCGCTGAATAAGCGTTGCTCAGGTCGAGAAATTTTGGCCGACCAATCAGGGGCGAAGTTCCGGTGAGGTTCAGATGATCGTTGATCATCATCCAATCGCTTGGCTTGAATTTTTGATTTAACGCCCCGGCGGCGTTTGTAACGACAAGCTTTTCAATTCCTACGTTTGAAAGCATGCGCACACTCACGGTCACCTCGCCCGCCGAATAGCCTTCGTACAAATGGACGCGGCCTTGCGCGAAAATGACCCGCGTGCCTGAGATTTGGCAGAGCGAAAATTTTCCGGCGTGTCCGGGAACGCGCGGCTCCGGGATTTCCGAAAACTCAGCGTAATCAACCGATTCGATCGGGTCTTGCACGATCGCATTCAGGCCCGACCCGAGAATGATCGCAATTTTTGCGTTCCAATCTCGCAGCTGCTGCAGCGCGTCACCCATTGATGGATCGAACAGTGCTCTATGGCGACTTCCGGTCGCCGATTCTACCTAAACGGTAACTTGGAAACCGCCACTCTGTGGTCTGCCACGCAAGGAACACAGGTCTGAAGACCTGTGTGGCGCACAGGCTTTCAAGCCTGTGTTCCGTCGAGGTGATGTTAAAATTTAGGCAGCGAGGCACACAGTAGCGTTTATCGCGCGATGGAGCGCCTGATCCACCTGGGGTCGCGCTCACGCGGCCGAGACCGGTGGCGCAGTCGCCGGCTTGCGTGTTGTCACCATTACATCAGGCCGGAGCGAATCGTCGCGCGACGTGAGCGATTTCGTTTCCTGCTTGGGATAGGCGATGCGGCTGTGGAGCATCGTCATGAGAGTGAAACGGAAACGCTCCGCAATCACGCGCACGTCTCGCAAAGTCAGATCGCATTCGTCGAGCTGGTGATCGCTGATGCGCTGGTCGATGATGTCGTTAACCAGTTGTTCGATTTTCGCCGGCGTCGGTTTTTCCAAACTGCGTGACGCGCTTTCCACCGCATCAGCCAGACTGACAATCGCGCTTTCTTTCGTCTGCGGCTTCGGGCCGCTGTAGCGGAAACTTTCCTCCCGCACTTCCGGAATATCGGGCATTTTCATGATTTTACCGCCGGCGCGCGCGTCCTCGTGCATCTGCTGGGCGCGTTTGTAGAAATAGTAGACCAGTGAAGTCCCGTGATGTTCCTGAATAATGTCGATGATGCGCTGATTAAGTTTGTGTTTGAGCGCGAGATCGACTCCTTCCTTCACGTGCGCGATGATAATCAAGGCACTCATAGTCGGTGCCAGATCTTCGTGTGGGTTGCGCTCGAAGCTCATGTTTTCGGTGAAATAGTCCGGTTTCACCAATTTCCCGACATCGTGGAAATAAGCGCAGACACGGCACAGCGTGGCGTTGGCTCCGATCGCTTCGGCCGCAGCTTCGGCCAGGTTCGCAACCACCAAACTGTGATGGTAAGTGCCCGGCGCTTCGATTGTCATTCGACGCAAAAGCGGGTGATTTAAATCCGAGGCTTCCAGCCACGAAATATCGGTGGTGATTTGGAACAACGGTTCGAACATTGGGATCACGCCCCCGACGATCGTGGCGGTGACAATTCCGTTGCCGATCGCAAACGCGCTTTGCAATCCAATCATTGGCCAATCATTTGCCGTCGGCGGAAAGAGATTGATCGGACCGATGAAACCGAAGGTGAGCGACAAAATCCAAATCGCGACGCCGACGCCCAGTCCGGCGCGAACGAGTTTGCTACGGCGACGCACTTGCAGCGTCAGATAAACAGCGGTGAATCCACTGATCATTCCGGTAACGAGCAAAGGCGCGTCAATTTTTCCAAAAAGAACGCTGCTCCAGAGACTGACGAAAACCGCGGCATATAATCCGTGATTGCGGCCGAGCAGCACGCTCAGCAAGAGCGGCGCAAGTGCAAAAGGAGTGAGCAATTCCGCCATGTCGGTCTGCAGGCGAAGAACGCCGCTGCTGCAAAGGACATAGATAAATTTTGTCAACGCCAACTGGACCAGCATCACTCCGAAGACGAGAAGAATGCGTGAGTTTTGCGAAAAAGTGCGCGGCTGATTGATCCAGAGCATCATCAGCGCGATCAAGAAAAAGAGCAGTGCGATGACAAAATTCTTCGTTGGCTCAGGCTGGTTGCCGCTGAAGATGAGCAAGGCCAGCCCGGCGATAAAGCCGGCGAAAAGGACCCCTTTCATGCCCCAGGAATATTCCAGGCCGCGCAATACCTCGTTACGGGCGCGACGGCGTCGCAATTTTCCCGAAGCCAGGCCACGGCGGACCAGTTCGCTACGTTTGAAAAAGTCGATCATTACTTACGCCCTGAGGGAGTCCGATGCTGCTGATAGGCATTAATAATGGCACGAACCAGGGGGTGACGCACGACATCCCGTTCGGTAAAATAGCTCATGGCAATGCCGGGCACGGCCTTAAGGGCTTGCAGTGCCTCGACCAGGCCGGAGCGCTTATTCGCGGGCAGATCAATTTGGGTAACGTCCCCTGTTACAACGCACTTGGAATTCATCCCGATGCGAGTGAGCAACATGAACATCTGCTCAGTCGTTGCATTTTGCGCCTCATCGAGAATGACAAAGGCATTGTTCAGGGTGCGACCACGCATGTAGGCGAGCGGCGCTACTTCGATGACTTCGCGGGAAAGTGCGCGCTCCAATTCCTCCGCCTCCATCATGTCGTGCAAAGCATCATAGAGCGGCCGCAAATAAGGCGTGATTTTTTCCTGCAAGTCTCCCGGCAGAAATCCGAGGGCCTCACCGGCTTCCACCGCCGGGCGAGCCAAAATGATCCGCGACACCTGTTCCTTCTTTAACGCTGCCACCGCCATCGCAACAGCAAGGTAAGTTTTGCCGGTCCCGGCCGGGCCGATGGCGAAGACGACATCGTATTTCTCGATCGCCTCGACATAATTTTTCTGACCAACCGTGCGCGCAATGACCGGCGCCTTGCGCGACGACGTCACGATCTTGGCAGAGATGGCATCCGATAAATTATCGGCGCGTTCTTCACTCACAGAATTAAGAGCATAATTGAATTCATGTTTTTGAATATCGACGCCGCGTTTGCGCGCTTCCTCCAGCTGATCGAAGACGCGCTGGGCGCGATCTAATTTCTCCGGCTCACCTTCCATTTTTACCCATCCTTCGCGTGTCGTCACTCGCACGCCGAGGGAATCTTCCAGGTTTTTCAGGAGCTTGATATCGTTGGCGTAGAGCGACTGCAACGCGCGCGCGCTTTCAAACTCTAAGGTTCGAGTTTCTGTCATGTCATATCAAGGAGGGGCAACTCCAGATCGCCCACGGCGCGTGCAGACCGCCGTCCTTGCGCTTCGTGCGTGACGCCAGCATTTTGTTACCGAAATCCGTAAACCAGCGCCCAATGGGTGCGTTCCTCTGGCGACTCTTCGATCGAGACGATGATAAAATAGCTATCGGTGGAGGTTGGGATGACATGGGCGGCGGCAAAAGCCCCTTTTTGCCAGCTATCAGGTTGCTCGATTAATTTTCCTTCCTTGTCGTAAATATGCACCGAAATCCTTGCGTGGCGCACTTCTGTGCCCATCCAAAACCAATATTCGTTGCCTTTGAATAACTGCTGGCGCACGGCCTTCTTTTCCCCCGCAGCAAGATCCCCACCCCAGTAATCTTCGCGCACTTGAAACCCCTCTCGGACATAAGGCTCGGCCGCCTGTAGCGCGAAGGATTGGGCATCGTCAACCGAAGCGGTTGCAAACGCGCCGAGGATGAGCGGGACGACCACTAAAACGAATATGACTTGGCGACGCGGATTCATCACTGCCGCGTCACGATCTCGCCATCGAGGCGCGTCGTGATTTCGTTAACCTTTCTCACCGCCTCCGGTGAGATTGGTTTGCTCCCGGAATCAATCAACGGTCGCACTTCCACTAACGCCCGTTTGATACTCTCTACCACGGGTACGCTGTATTCTGGCATAGCCGTTAATCGATCGCCGAAATACCTGAGCAAATCCGGTTGATGTAAAAGCTCTGCGCCTTCCTGCGTAAAATGCTTGCTCACCACTGCGGTCAGGATCTGGGTGCCGCGCAACCAGCCACCAAGACTGACCAATTGGGAGAGCTTTTGGTCCTGCAGCTCGTTCATTGCCCCCTGGACGCTACTTTGAGTGCGATCCAACTCCTGGCGCACGCTTTCCCATTTGCGTTTGTCAGCGGCTTCCGTGATCGCTTTCGCGTGTGGAGTGATGGAAGCGCCCACTCCAATCCCCTTTGCTAGCGAAAGCACCCGTTGCCCTATGTCTTTAACTGCGGGCGCATCCTGCG